>JAHIYU010000142.1 GCA_018814885.1 bacterium
GGTCATACACAACTCTTGACCATAACTCCGCCAGGGCCAGCGTGTAGTCGATGGCGGAGTCGGTCGACATGCGCTTGATGCGATGGCCGAGCAGCACCCAGACCAGCAACACCCCGATCAGGGCGTTGCAGAGGGCGATCCACAGACCGGAATGGCCGAAACCCCAGCCGATCTTGCCGGCGAAACCGATGAACAGCACAGCCGAAGAATAGGCCGTCGCGCAGGTGAAGGCCGTCATCCAGGGGCCCACGTTCCCGCCGCCCAGGAAGAAGTCGCGACAACGCGGCCGCGCTGGCCGCCCGCACCTTCACAGCGGGTAGGCTCGGCTGCGGAGGCAGATTGTCCAATATTTTCGCGGTGGGAACCCAGGGTGATAAAAGACACGCCGGGGGTCGTTTCTTGATCCACCGCCACGTTGCCTTGTGCTATATTCGCAGCGTTCGCGCGCCGCGCGTCGGCGCCTTGGCACGTATTGAACCGGGACCACGCAGATGACCGACGACGATCTCCGCCACGACGACGGCGAGGAAACCTCCGCAGAATTCGAGAAGCTCCTGTCAGAAGAGGAACCCGCCGCCGCCGAACAGGCGCCCGAACCCCGCGCCGGCGACAAGCTGACGGGTGTCATCGTGCAGATCGGCGAAACCGCATGTTTCGTCGACTACGGCGGCCGCAGCGAACTCCCCATCGCCACTGCCGACTTGCGCGACGACGAGGGGACGATCCGGCACAAGATCGGCGACACGATCACGGCCTACGTCGTCGGCAAGGGAGACGACCTGAGCCTGACCATCAAGCGACGCGCAAAGGGCAAGGACACACGCGTGATCGAGGAGGCCCTGGCCAGCGGCATGCCCTTGACCGGCACCGTCAAGGAGACCAACAAGGGCGGGTTCGTGGTGCTGCTGGGCGAGCACCGCGCCTTCTGCCCCGTCTCCCAGATCGACGACAGTTTCGTCGACAAACCGGCGGCATGGGTCGGCCGCAGCCTGGACTTCCGGGTGATCGAATTCTCCGAGGGCGGACGCCGGCTCGTGGTGTCGCGCCGCGCTCTGCTGCACGAGGAAAAGGAACGCCTGGCGGTCGAGACCCGCAAGACGCTAGCGGTCGGCAACGTCTGCGACGGCAAGGTCATCCGCATCATGCCTTACGGCGCCTTCGTGGACATCGGCGGCGTCGAGGGGCTGGTGCACGTCTCGGAAATGAGCCACCAGCGCATCGCGAATCCCGGCGACATCCTGAGCGAGGGCCAGGAGATCACCGTCAAGATCATGGACATCCAGAATCTCGGGCAGGGTCGCAGCGAACGGGTCAGCCTCTCCCTGCGGGCGCTCGAGAGCGACCCCTGGGACGGTATCGAGGACAAGCTGAAGCCGGGAGAATGGTACGAAGGCGTCATCACCGGACTCGCCGATTTCGGCGCCTTCGTGGAATTGCTGCCCGGAATCCGCGGGCTGATCCACGTCTCCGCGCTCTCCGACGAGCGGGTCTACCATCCCTCGGACGTGGTGAAGGAAGGCCAGCAGGTATCGGTCCGCATCATCGAGATCGACAAGCAGCGCAAGCGCATATCCCTGTCCATCACAGGCTAGCGCCGCCCCCCCGGGGGGGGGATCTCACAAGGCTCCCCCCTCCTCCCTCACCTTCCCGACGGCCGCGATGATCCGGTCCGCCGCGTATGCGACCTCTGCCGCGGTGTTGTTCCTGCCCAGACAGATGCGCAGGCTGGACGCCCTGTCGTCGGCGTCCAGGCCGATCGCCGCCAGCACCCGCGACGGCTTGCCGTCCGCACTCGAACAGGCCGAGCCCGTGGACAAGGCGAGTCCTGGCAACTCCCGCAACAACCGGACCGCCGCGACGCCGGGGAAGGTGAGGTTCAGGCTGCCCGGCAGGCGTCCTGCTGCCGCACCGTTCAGCCGCACGTCGGGCACGGCGTCCGTGATGGCGGCGAACAGGGCTTGCCCCATCCCGCGCAGCCTGGCCGCGTCGTCCTCCCGGCGCTCCCGTGCCAGCCGGCAGGCCTCGCCCAGGCCGGCGATACCGGGTACGTTGAGGGTGCCCGAACGGATGTCCCGCTCCTGGCCGCCGCCCGTGGACACAGCCCGCACCCTCACGCACGGCCCCCTGGCCCTGAGGTAGAGGGCGCCGACGCCTTTCGGCCCGTAGAACTTGTGGCCGGACAGCGAGAGCATGCCGATGTCGTCCCGGACGACGTCGAGCGGCACCTTGCCCACCGCCTGCGCCGCGTCGGTGTGGAAGATCACGCCCCTCTCCCTGCACATCGCGCCGATCTCGGCCCAGGGCTGGAGGGTGCCGAGCTCGTTCTGCGCCGCCACGACACTCACCAGCGCGGTGCCGGGCTTGACGGCGTCCGCGACATCCTCGCTGCTCATCCGGCCGTCCGGGCGGCAGTCCACCGTCACGATCTCCCAGCCCCGCGCAGCCAGTTCGGCCACCGGGCGCGCCACCGATTCGTGCTCCAGGTTGGAGGTGACGAGACGGCCGGGGTGGTCGTGAAGGGCCGCGAGACCCTTCAGGGCCAGGTTGTTGGATTCCGTCGCGCCGGAGGTGAAGACGATCTCGCCGGGCGAGCAGCCCAGCAGCGCCGCGACCTGTTCCCGCGCACGATCGACCAGGGCGGCGGCCGCCCAGCCGAATGCGTGGGCGCTGTGCGGATTGCCGAAATGGTCGGTGAGCGCCCGGTCCATGACCTCGATCACGGCCGGATCCACCGGCGTGGTCGCATGGTGGTCGAGATAGACGGGTGTGCGCACAGTCATGACGATCGCTCAGCTCAGGGCGAGCATGCGCTCGATGGGCCGCAGTGCCCTCAGCCGCAAAGTCTCGTCCAGGACGATCTCGGGGCTGCGGTCGCGCATGCAGAGATAGAGCTTCTCCAGGGTGTTGAGTTTCATGTACGGGCATTCGTTGCAATTGCAGGTCTCATCGGCCCCGGGCACGGTGAAAAACTCCTTGTCGGGGTTCTCCTTGCGCATCTGGTGGATGATGCCCGGCTCGGTCAACACGATGACCTCGCGCGCGCCGGTCTCGCGCGTGAACTTCAGGATGGCGCTGGTGGAGCCGACATGGTCGGCATGCTGGAGCAGGGCTTCCGTGCATTCGGGGTGGGCCGCCACCACAGCTTCGGGATGGGCGACCTTGAGTTCCACGAGCTTGCGCTCGCTGAACTGCTCGTGCACCTCGCAACTGCCCGGCCACAGGACCAGGTCACGTCCCAGCTTGCGGGAGACCCAGGCGCCCAGGTGGCGGTCCGGCGCGAAGACCACGGGCCGGTCGGCGGGGAGGGAGCCGACGATCTTCACCGCGTTGCTCGAAGTGCAGATGATGTCGCTCATGGCCTTGGTTTCCAGGGAGCAATTGATGTAGCTGATGACCGCGTGCCCGGGATACCGCGCCAGGAACGCGGCGAACTCGCCGGCCGGGCAGCCGTCGGCCAGGCTGCAGCCGGCCGCGAGGTCCGGCAGCAGCACCTGCTTGTCCGGGTTGAGGATCTTGGCCGTTTCGGCCATGAAGTGCACGCCGGCGAAAACGATCACCTCGGCGTCGGTCCGGGCGGCCTGCTGGCTCAGCGCGAGACTGTCCCCCACGAAATCCGCCAGATCCTGTATCTCCGATTCCTGGTAGTAGTGGGCCAGGATCACGGCGTTGAGATCGCGTCGCAGATCGTCGATCGCCTCGCACAGATCCAAGCGGGGATCGATGCGCCCAGGGTTTTGCTCGCTCATATCCCGTTTCCCATCCGCCATTTCCGGACCTCGCCATCTTCGAACCGCCACCAGGGAATATTCGTCCAGCAATCGCGAGTCGGCAAGTCCTTATGGACATCTAATCCCCGGATGCTTAATATTCATGAGTTGCCGCGTTCGTTTGCGCTCCGCCGGCCGCGGTGCGCGCCGTGAAACGCATGCAGTCGGGATCCTGGACGCCGGGATCCGGCCCCGATTCGATCCAGCACCCCACCCTACGCGAGGGACCTTGATACGATGAATTACGGTACCAAGAACAATCACAGGTGCGATACCGCCCCCTCCGTCGGGCGGCTATGGCTGCTCCTGGTCGCCACGCTGTTCGCTGTTTCCCTGAGCGGATGCAGCGACGAGAAAGTGGGCGAAGTTCCGCAAACTCCCTTCCCGGAGCCCGATATCATCGACTGGGTCTTCTCCATCTGGGGCAGCGGCCCCGACGACGTGTTCATGGTCGGCAGACCGGGCTTCATCCTTCATTTCGACGGCGGCACCTGGACCAGAACCGACGTCGCCGCGAGCACCCTGACGACCGTCTGGGGCACGGGGCCCAGCGACGTCTATGCCTGCGGCCATGCGGGCGCCCTCTTCCATTTCGACGGCACTGCCTGGTCGCGCATGGACAGCGGCACGGACATGAACCTCTACGACGTCGGCGAGGGACCTTACGGCGAGATCTACACGGTGGGCCACGACGGCGTCCTGAAGAAACTCAGCGGCGGCAGCTGGGTATCGACGCAGCGCCGGGCCTACCGCAGCTATCCCGTCGAGGGAGACCCGCCCGTGGAACAAGCCCCCGAAGATACGCTCGTCTTCCGCGATAGCATCGACTTCCTGACCGCGATCTCCGCCTATGGCATCGCGGGGAATTCCGCCATCGTGCTGATGGAGAACAACCACGAGGGTTTCGACCACGAATGGGAATGGGGACCGGTCGAGGACGATGACTTCAGCCTGATGACGTCCGCTGTCAGCAGCATCACGGTCGATGACAACTACCTGGCCACCGATACGGGCAAGATCCTGCGCCTCACCGCAACCTTCGATGGCTACCAATGGGTGCAGCCGCGCAACCAGCAGGGCACACCAAGATACCCGTCCACCTTCCCCGCCCGGGTGACCGATCTCTGGCTCGACGAAGAGGCGGACCTGCTCTACCTGACGACATGGACCGGTCGGATCGCCACCATGCAGCAGGACGGATCCTCATCCCGGACCATCTACGCTGACTCGGGCTGGCTGTCGGCCATCTGGGGCACTGGCAGCACGAACATCTACGCCGCCGGCTACGGGGGCGTCGTGTTGCATTTTGACGGCAACACCTGGGAACCCGTGGACGTACCTCTCCCCGACACCACCGCCAAAGAGATACCTGTCACCGATAAATTCGGACGGCCGCTACTCTAGGCGACCGCCAGACGATGTAGGCCCGACCCGCCACGCCGGTCGGGCCCGAAAACATGACGACACTTACCAGGAGGTGACCACATGAACCGGTCGGCACGTTTGTCCGGAGCCGTGTTCTGCTTCATGCTGACGACCCTGCTCGTGGCCGTATCAGCGCTGGCCTACGAGCCGAATCCGGCCGACGCCCGGGACCAGGTCCCCGACGCCTACAAGTGGCGTTATGACCACGTCTTCCCGTCCGTCGAGGCCTGGGAAGCCGAACTGGACGCCATGGAGGCGCTGGTCCCCCAACTCGCCGAATACGAGGGCCGCCTGGGCGAATCCGCCGACATCCTACACGAGTCCATAACCCTGTTCGAGGAGGCCATCCTGCGCCTCTACAAGCTCTACGCCTACACGCAGCTGCGCCTCGATCCAGAACTCTCCGACGCCGAGAACCAGATGATGCAGGGCAAGGTGGGCTTCCTCTTCCAGAACTTCGGCAGCACCACGTCCTACATGGAGCCGGAGCTGCTGGACATGCCCAAGGAGAAGATCGACGGCTTTCTGGCCTCGCGCGACGATCTGAAGATCTACCAGTACTACTTCGACGACATGTTCCGCATGAAGGCGCACAGCCTGAGCAAGGCCGAGGAGCGCATCCTTTCCATGGCAGGCCAGGTCCGCGGCGCCGCCGCGGCCGTCTCCTCCAAGCTGCGCGACATCGACATGGCCTTCCCGGAAATCGTCACCGAGGACGGCGACATGGAACCCCTGACCCTCGCCGGTTTCGGCAAGGCCCGCTCCAGCCAGACCTATCCGGTGCGCAAGCAGGCCGCCAGGGCCTTCTTCAAGACCTTCCGCCAGTTCGAGAACACCCTGGCCGCCACCCTCGACGGCGTGGTCAAGTCTCACCTGCTGACCAAGGAACTGCGCGGCTACGATAGCTGCCTCGAGGCTTCGCTCAAGGGCGACAACATCAGCACCACCACCTACCGGATGCTGATCGACACCATCAACGCCAACCTCGGACGCACGCTGCACAAGTACGTGGACCTGCGCCGCAAGGTCATGGGTATCGACGGCCCGCTGGAGTTCGCCAACCTCTACAACCCGATGCTCGAGGGCGTCGAGGTCGAATACACCTACGAGCAGTGCGTGGCGCTCCTGCTGGAGGGCCTCAAGCCCCTGGGCAAGACGTACCTGAAGGACCTGGCCGTAGGCCTCGATCCCGCCAACGGCTGGATCGACGTCTACCCCAACGAGAACAAGCGCACCGGCGCCTACAGCAGCGGCATCGTGGCCAAGAAAGTGCATCCCTACGTGCTGCACAACTACGACAACACCCTGGACGCGGTCTTCACCACCGCCCACGAGTTCGGCCACGCGCTGCACACCTTCTACTCCACGGCGACGCAGCCCTTCGTGTACTCGGACTACACGACGTTCCTGGCCGAGGTCGCCTCGACCTGCAACGAGGAGATCCTGCTGAGCTACTTGCTCGCTAAGGAGAAGGATCCCGCGAAGAAGCTGATGCTGCTGAACAAGCGCCTGGAGAACATCCGCCTGACCATATTCCGGCAGACGCTCTTCGCCGAGTTCGAGCTGCGCTTCCACGAATACGCGGAGGAGGACAACACCCTGACAGCCGACTTCCTCAACGACCTCTACAAGGACCTGATCACCAAGTACTACGGGCCCAACTTCGCCATGGGCGAGAACGACGAGGTGGAATGGGCGTTCATCCCCCACTTCAACTACAACTTCTACGTCTTCACCTACGCGACGGGCCTGACCAGCGGCATCTCCCTGGCCCGCAACATCATGGACCAGGGCCAGAAGGCTGCCGACCGCTACATCGACGAGATGCTCAAGGGCGGCTCCTCCGCGCCTCCGCTGGAGCTGCTCAAGCGCGCCGGCGTCGACCTCGAAAAGCCCGACCCGATCCTGACCATGCTGGACCTGTTCGAGCAGACTGTCGACGAGTTCGAAGCGCTGTGGACGAAGACGTACGGGGACAGTTAGACCGATCGACCGGATCGTAGACACCAGAGGGGCTCCGCAACCGCGGAGCCCCTCCGGTATATGTATGGTGAGCCGCCGGGGACTCGAACCCCGTACCATCTGCTTAAAAGGCAGATGCTCTACCTGATGAGCTAGCGGCTCGGTTTGGCAGGATGCGAGACGCGAAATCGTCCGACCCGGAGGCCGGACGATCTCAAGATACCACCTGTCCCCGAAGGTGTCAAAATCACGTGGAGACGCCCTCGGGCGTCCAGATCATCTCCTCGCGATGGCAGCCCACGGAAACGCCGACGATGTGCGTGCCCAGCTCCTGCTCCAGGAACTCCAGGTACTGACGCGCCCGGGCGGGCAGGTCCTTCAGGGCCCGGCAGCCTGTCGTGGGTTTCTGCCAGCCGGGGAACTCGCGGTAGATGGGCGCACAGCGCGCCAGCGCGCCGGCGCGGCTGGGAAAGGACGACTGCTGTTCGCCGGCGAGCTCGTAGGCGGTCGCGACCTTGATCGCGGGCAGGCTGTCCAGAACATCGAGCTTGGTGATCACCACGCCCGTCATGCCGTTCAGATCCACAGCATAGCATCCGGCCACGAGATCGAACCACCCGCACCGTCGCGCCCTGCCGGTGGTGGCGCCGAACTCGCCGCCGAGGCGGCGCAGGTCGTCCCCTTCCTCGGCCAGCAGTTCGCTGGGGAAGGGACCGTTGCCCACGCGCGTGCAGTAGGCCTTGAAGATGCCGATGATCTCGCCCAGGCACCGCGGCGGCAGCCCGGTACCGGTGACGGCGCCGCCCACCGAGGCGTTGCTGGAGGTCACATAGGGATAGGAGCCATGGTCGATGTCCAGCAGTGTGCCCTGCGCCCCCTCGAAGAGGGCCTTCTCGGTGCCGCGCCTGACGCCGGCCAGGGCCTCGTGGCCGTCCACGACCATCGGACCGATGGTCTTGGCCAGGACCACCAGCTCCTGCGCTATGCTCGAAGCGGGCAGGGGTTCGGCCTCGTACAGGGCCGAGAGAGATTCGTTGGCCTCGAGCACCTTCTCGATGACCGTGCGCTCAAGGTTCTCGTTGGGCTGCAGCAGATCGCCAGCGCGCAGTCCCCTGCGCGCTACCTTGTCGATGTAGGCGGGGCCGATGCCACGGCCGGTCGTACCGATGCTCCTGCGCTTCAGCCGGCTCTCCGCGTACTCGTCGAACCGCTTGTGGTAGGGCAGCAGCAGTTGTGCCGCGGACGAGACGAAGAGCCGTCCGCGGATCTTGATGCCGAGCTCCTCGAGGGCGAGGACCTCGTCCCGCAGGGCCCAGGGATCGATGACCATGCCATTGCCCAGATAACCCTTCACGCCCTCGCTGAGCAGGCCCGAAGGGACCAGATGCAGGACGATCTTCTGCGTGCCGCGCATGATTGTGTGACCGGCGTTGGCGCCGCCCTGGTAACGGACGACCCAGTCGATCCCCTCGCTGAGCGCGTCGACGATCTTGCCCTTGCCCTCGTCGCCCCACTGCCCGCCGATGATCACGCGATTGTCCACGTTCGACTCTCCCGTCCACACGCCCGGCGTGGTGTTCGCACAAAAAAAACGAGCCTCGTCTCAGAGACCGTCTGGATGATCGATTCGCCTGGTTGTCGGTCTCAGCGGTTGTTGAACATCGCCTTCAACTCACCCCAGGTTGCCTCTTCGAAGACGCTGGCCGACGAGCAGTCTCCTGCGAGGCCGGGGTTGCTGGACTCATGATCCACGCCGTTGTCCGGATGACCGTTGCCGTCCACGTCGCCGATCTCGGCGCCGTTGGTGCAGCCGTCACCGTCGGAATCGAGGCCGGCAAGATAACTGGACCAGGTGCGGCCGCTATCGTCGAAAGCGAGGCCGAAGGCATTCAGAGCGGGGGCGCTCGCGGTCGGTGCCGCGTCCGGCTCGTGACAGTTGTCGCAGGAGAAGGGCACATGCAAGGGCAAGCGCTGCTGCCACTCTTCCGTCGCCGACGCGGACGCGACAAAGAAAAGCAACAGTGCCAAGACGCTCATTGGTCCTGCCGTTTGCCGTATACTCATATTCCTCCCGTCTCCCATATGATAGCACCCGGAACGGGCCTATGTCAACGCCCATGAATCATGTTGCCAGCACCGCCGCGATCCAGGCCTTCAGGTCCCCCGCCCCCTCCCGCGTGACGGCCGAAGTGGGGAAAAAAGGCGTTTCGGGCGTCAGACCCAATGTATCCACGATCTCCTGGTAGTGGGCCCCCCTCTTGTTCCGGCCGACCTTGTCCACCTTCGTAACGGCAACGGCGAAAGGGAGTTTCGCCTTGTGCAACCAACCCGTCATGAGACGGTCCTCCGCCGAGGGCCTGTGCCGCGCGTCCAGCAGCTGTATAACCGCCAGGGGCCGGTCGCCGGCGAACAGATACGCCTTCATCAGACGCGTCCACGCCGCACGAAGGGTCTTGCTGACCTTCGCGAAGCCGTAGCCCGGCAGGTCCACCAGGTAATAGGTGTTATCGACCAGAAAATAGTTCAATAAACGAGTTTTTCCCGGTTTTCCGCTGATTTTCGCCATGCCGCGGCGATCCAGGAATAAGTTGATCAGCGACGATTTCCCGCAATTGCTGCGCCCTACGAACGCGAATTCGGGCAGGACACGCGGGGGCCGCGAAGCCAGATCGGGAGCACTGAGTACGAATTCCACGTCCATGGGCGCTCATCCTGCCGGTCAATGCGTCGCCCGCGGCGACGAATCTTCTCCCGCGGAGCTGCGTGGCGCGGGACGGTCCTGGCGGCGTTCGTCGCTGACAAGGGCTATCTCGAGCACCTCGTCCATGCTGTCGACCAGGTGCATATCCAGGTTGCGGCGGATGGCCGACGGCAGTTCCCGATAATCCTTCTCGTTGTCGCGGGGAATGATCAGGCTCCGGCAGCCGGCGCGCATGGCTGCGACCGCCTTTTCGGGCAGCCCGCCGATGGCCAGCACCTTGCCGCGCAGGGTGACTTCGCCGGTCATGGCGACATCCGGGCGCACCGGTATCTCGCCGAGCAGCGAAACGATGGCCGTGGCCATGGTGATGCCGGCGCTGGGGCCGTCCTTGGGCACCGCACCCTCGGGTACGTGGATGTGCAGATCGTTGTGCTGCATGAAATCCTCGGGCAACCTGGCGCAGCGGGTGCGCGCGAAGCTCAGGGCGGTCTCCGCGGATTCCTTCATCACGTCCTTGAGGTTGCCGGTCAGCTTCAGCTTGCCCGTGCCCGGCATGCGCGTGGCCTCGATCTGGAGGATCTCGCCGCCGACCGACGTCCAGGCGAGGCCTGTCACGACGCCGATCTCGGCCGGTCCGTCGATCTGCTGCCGACGGTACTTGGGGATGCCCAGGTACCTCTGGACGTTGCGCGGGGTGACCCGTCCCGGAAACTTGCCGTGCTCCGACCTGTACATGGCCACCTTGCGGCAGATCGAGGCGATCTCGCGTTCGAGCTGGCGCACGCCGGCCTCGCGGGTATAACCGTCGATCATCAGAGAGAGGGCCTTGTCGGTGAATCCCGCCAGCCAGCCGGTCACGCCGTTGCGCTCGATCTGGCGCGGGACCAGGAAACCGCGGCCGATTGCGAGCTTCTCGTGGTCCAGATAGCCCGGCAGCCGGATGATCTCCATGCGGTCCTCCAGGGCCGGCGGAATCGAGTGCAGGGAGTTGGCGGTGGTGATGAACATCACCTCGCTGAGATCGAAATCGACCTCCAGGTAGTGATCGCTGAAATGGGTGTTCTGCTCCGGATCGAGAACCTCCAGCAGAGCCGAGGAGGGATCGCCCCGGAAGTCGGCGCCCATCTTGTCGATCTCGTCGAGGAGGAAGACGGGGTTCTTGGTGCCCGCCTTGCGCAGGGATTCGATGATGCGCCCGGGCTTGCTGCCGATGTAGGTGCGCCGGTGGCCGCGGATCTCGGCCTCGTCGCGGATGCCGCCCAGGGAGATACGCACGAACGAGCGGTTCATGGCTCCGGCGATGCTGCGACCCAGGCTGGTCTTGCCCACGCCCGGGGGACCCACCAGGCAGAGGATCGATCCCTGCATGCGCTTGGTCATCTTGAGCACGGCGAGATACTCCAGGATCCTCTCCTTGACCTTGTCCAGCCCGAAGTGGTCCTCGTCGAGCTGCTGGCGAACCTTCCTGGTGTTCAGCCGATCGCGGGAACGCTTCGACCACGGCAGGGAGAGCAGCGTGTCCAGGTAGTTGCGCACCACGGTCGCCTCGGGCGACATGGCTGGCATCTTGGCCAGCCGGTTGCTCTCGCGTTCGGCCGCTTCGGCGGCTTCCGGCGGGAGATCGCTCCCGGCTACGCGCTCCTGGTATTCCTCGATCTCGCTGTCCTCGTCGGCGGTGTAGCCGAGTTCCTTGCGGATGGCGCGCAGCTGCTCGTTCAGGTAGAAGTCGCGTTGGTTCTTCTGGACCTGGCTCTGGACCTCGGTGTCGATGCGCTGCTCGATCTCGAGGATCTCCAGCTCGTCGGCGAGAATCAGGTTGATGCGGCGCATGCGCTCGATCAGCCGCGGTTCCTCCAGCAGCTCCTGCTTTTGCGGGACCTTGCCCACGATGTAGGCGCTGATCGAGTCGGTCATCCGCTCGATCTCATCCATGTTCAGCACCGACAGCAGCACCTCGTCGGGCAGGCGCTTGTTGAGACGTACGTACTCTTTGAACCGCTCCTTGATCGAGCGGCTCAGCGCCTCGACCTCGGGGCCCTCGTCCGAGGTCTCCGGCAGGGGGGTGACGAGCACCTCGCCGTAGTCTTCCGCCTCGATGAATTCGGTGACAGTGACGCGGGACACGCCTTCGACGAGGATCTTGAGAGTGTCGTCGGGCGTGCGGATGATCTGGAGGATCTTGATCACGGTGCCCACGCTGTAGAGCTCCGCCGGCCCCGGCTCCTCGACCTCGGCCTCGTGTTGCGCGACGACGCAGATGTACTTGTCCCTGTCCATGGCGGCCTCGAGGGCCGATACGGAACGCGAACGGCCCACCAGCAAGGGTGTCACCATGTAGGGGAAGACCACCACGTCCCGGAGCGGGAGCAGTGGCAGCTGGGTAGGGAACGCGTGACCGGTGCCGCCGGCCGCTTTGTGGCTTTTGCTCATCGTTCTCCTCGGGGCCGGCCCCGCGTGGTCTCGCCCCCGGTCAAGACGCGGGCGGGGCTCGCCGCGACGAATCCCCGCCCGTAGCGTTCGGTCGACCGCCTTCAGGCGCCCTTGACGTCCACGTCCTCCTCGGCGTGGACGATCTGGGCAGCGGCCCGGCCCTGGACGACGTCGCCGGTGATGATCACCTGGCGCACGTTCTCCATCGACGGCACGTGGAACATGACGTCCCTCATGACCGCCTCGAGGATGGAGCGCAGGCCGCGGGCGCCGGTCTTGCGCATGATGGCCCTGTCGGCCACGGCCTCGATGGCGTCGGGCGTGAAGGTCAGTCCTACGTTCTCCATGTCCAGCAGCTTCTGGTATTGCTTGGTCAGGGCGTTGCGCGGCTCCTGCAGGATCCGGATCATGGCGTCGCGATCGAGCTCCTGCAGCGAGGCGGTCACGGGCATGCGGCCCACCAGTTCTGGGATGAGACCGTACTTGACCAGGTCCTCGGGTTCGGTGAGCGCCAGCACCTCGTCGTCGGTCACGGCCAGGCCCTTGTTCTCCTCGCGCTCGAAGCCGAGCACGTTCTGCCCGATGCGCCGCTTCACGATATCCGCCAGACCCTGGAAAGCGCCGCCGCAGATGAACAGGATGTTGCGGGTGTTGATCTCGATGTACTTCTGCTGGGGATGCTTCCGTCCCCCCTGCGGCGGTACGTTGGCGACGGTTCCCTCGAGGATCTTCAGCAGCGCCTGTTGCACGCCTTCGCCCGAGACGTCGCGGGTGATCGACGGATTGCTGCTCTTGCGCGTGATCTTGTCGATCTCGTCGATGTAGATGATGCCCTGCTCGGCCGCCTGGGCATTGTAGTCCGACGCCTGCAGCAGGCGCACGAGGATGTTCTCGACGTCCTCGCCCACGTAACCGGCCTCGGTCAGGGTGGTGGCATCGGCGATGGCGAACGGGACGTTCAGGAAGCGGGCCAGCGTCTGCGCCAGCAGCGTCTTGCCCGTGCCCGTACTGCCGACCAGCAGGATGTTGCTCTTCTCGACCTCGACGTCGTCCCCGATGCGTCGCTGGTTGATACGCTTGTAGTGGTTGTAGACCGCGACCGCGAGACTGATCTTGGCATCGTCCTGCTGGATCACGTACTCGTCGAGATGTGCCTTGATCTCGTGCGGCTTGCCGAACGTCTGCATGGACTCCGGCGCTTCGTCCAGCAGTTCTCCCTCGAGGATGTCGTTGCAGAGCTTGATGCACTCGCTGCAGATGTACACGTTCGACGGCCCGGCCACGAGCTTCGCCACTTCGTCCTGGCCGCGGGCGCAGAACGAGCACTTGATCATCTGCGGTGATCCGGTCTGTCGGCGCTTCATCCTCTTCCTCCGTGCGCTGCGATCCGGCTATTGGCCGCCGGTGTCTATCTCGGACCGCTTCTCGATGACCTTGTCGACGATGCCGTACTCGAGGGCGTCGACGGCGGACATGAAGAAATCGCGGTCGCTGTCCTTCCCGATCTTCTTGACGGTCTGCCCGGTGTGCTTCGCCATGAGATCGTAGAGCTTGTCGCGCAGGTACAGGATCTCCTTGGTGTAGATCTCTATCATGCTGGCCTGGCCCTGGCTGCCGCCCAGCGGCTGGTGGATCATCATCCGGGAGTTCACCAGCGCGGATCGCTTGCCCTTCGCACCGGCCAGAAGCAGCACGGCGCCCATGCTCGCGGCCTGTCCCATGCAGATGGTCGCCACGTCATTGGAAATGTACTGCATCGTGTCGTAGATCGCCAAGCCCGCGGAGATGCTGCCGCCGGGGCTGTTGATGTACAGGTAGATGTCCCGGTCGGGATCCTCCGCCTGCAGGAACAGCAGCTGGGCGATGACCAGGTTCGACACCGTGTCGTCGATGGCGGTACCCAGGAAGATGATCCGGTCCTTGAGCAGCCGCGAGAAAATGTCGTATGCGCGTTCGCCGTGGCTGGTCTGGTCCACGACGTAGGGGATCAGCATGCGAGACTCCTTCCGGGTCTGGTTCCTCCGTGGCGGACGCCGTACGGTGCTACACCGACGGTGGCGACACGTTCCTTGCGGGCCGGGCGGCGGTCAGGGGCTACTCGAACTTGGCCCGCGACCGCAGGAAAGCGAACGTCAGCTCGTCGCCGAGATCGTGCCTGATACGCTCGTCGTCGCCGTTGGACTCGACGTAATCCCGGTAGCCCTCTACCGGGAAGCCGCTGCGCTCGGCGATCTCGTCGATACGCGCCGCCAGCTGCTCCGCGGTGACCACGATGTCCTCCTGCTTGCGGATCGCTTCCAGGATGACCATCGCCTTGATCGAGCGCTCGGCCCGGGGACGACCCGTCTCCCTGTAGGCGGCGATCTGCTCGTCGGTCGGCGTCTTGCCCAGGTAGGCGCTGCGCTGCTTCATCTCCTCGACGCTGGACTCCAGATAGCGGCTGATCAGCGAAGGCGGCAGCTCGAACGGATTCCGCTCGACGAGCAGGTCGACGATCTGCTCTCGTATCTCGTGATCGACCTTCTTCTGTTCCTCGGCCAGCAGTTCATCGCGAATGTTCGCCCTCAACTCCAGCAGGGTCTGTCCTTCCTTGAGCGACGAGGCGAAGGCATCGTCGAATTCCGGCACCTGCTTGGCTGATACGCCCTTCACGACGATCCTGTAGGTGACCGTCAGCCCGCGCAACTCCTCGCTCGAGTAATCGGCGGGGTAGGTCACGGTGACCTGGCGCTCGTCGCCCACCTGCGTGCCGGTCATGGCCTCGTCGAAAGCCTCGAAATTGCCCTCGGCGCCGATCACGAAGGCGTAGTCCTTGGCGATCTTCTCCTCCAGCGCCCGGCCCTCGTCATCCAGGGGCGTGATGTCCACTATCAACCGGTCGCCAGACGCGGCGGCGCTCTCGGTGAGGTCCCAGGCGGCGCGGCTGTCCCGCAGGCGCTCCAGGGTCTCGTCCACGGCACCGTCCGGCAGGGCCACCTCCCGCTGTCGCAGGGGCAGATCGTCGTAGTCCCGCACCACGATCTCGGGGCGCACTTCAACGGCCAGACTGATCTTGACGGGCTCGCCTTCCTCCATGTGCAGGTCATCCATGACGGGGTCGGAGACCGGCATGAACCGGTGTTCCACCAGAGCGGCCTGGTAGGCGCGCGGGACCACCTTCTCGAGGGTGTCCATGCGGACTTCGCCGCCGAGATCCTGCTCGACCATGGTCAGCGGCACCTTGCCCTTGCGAAAACCGGGCCGGGTGTGCCCCTTGCGGGCCTGGCGCAGGTTCTTGCCGTATTCGCCTTCGAAGTAATCGCGGTCGATCTCGACCTGCAGGACACGCTTCCACGTCTCGGGTTCCGAGAGCGTCAGCTTGAAGGGCCCAGCGGGGGCTCCGGCTTCGGATTCGGTGGTCATCGTCACTCAACCTCGACTTGGTTGCTGCGCGGCGGCGCGCAGGGAATGGTGCGAGAGGGGGGACTCGAACCCCCACGGTTTCCCACAGGAACCTAAATCCTGCGCGTCTGCCAGTTCCGCCACTCTCGCGTCACGGCAGGGCGATCGGACCGAACGACCCACAGACAGACCCGGAGATCACCACACCATGGAATTCAAAGGGCTTGCAGGATCCGGGCCAATATAACGTTGCCCCCGGATAGGGTCAAGCAATGCCGCTGGAGACGCGCGGCGGACCGGCGGAACTACTTGATCTTACGATATATGGTCCGGGAAGCGATGCCCAGGATGCGCGCGGCGGTTTCCTTGTCGCCGCCGCAGCCATCGAGCGTGGCCTGTATCAGTTCCATCTCGGCGTCGCGCAGCGGCGTGCCGATCGGGATTGTGACCGCCCCTCCGGATCTCCGGCCCGCCCGGACCGTCCTGGGGAGCAAATCCACGCCGATCACGTCGCCGCGGCACAGGACGGCCGCGCGCTCCACGCAGTTCTCCAGCTCCCTTACGTTGCCGGGCCAGTCGTAGCGTCCGAGCGCCTCGCGCGCCTCGCGCGTGAAGCCCTTGATGTCCTTGTGGTTCTTCTCGCAGACCTGCTCCAGAAAGGCGTGCGAGAGCAGTTCCACGTCCCCGCCGCGCACGCGCAGCGGCGGTATCTCGATGTTGATGACGTTGAGGCGATAGAAGAGATCCTCGCGGAAGGCGCCGTCGGCGACCAGCTGCTCGAGGTCGGCGTTGGTGGCGGCGATGACGCGCACATCGGTCTGGATGGGAGCGCTGCTGCCCAGGCGCTCGAACTCGCCCACCTGGAGCACGCGCAGCAGCTTGACCTGGACCGCCGACGGCATCTCCCCCACCTCGTCCAGAAACAACGTGCCGCGGTGGGCGGCCTCGAAACGGCCCTGCCGGCGCGCGGTGGCGCCCGTGAAGGCGCCCCGCTCGTAGCCGAAGAGCTCGGCTTCCAGCAGGGTCTCGGGTAACGCCGCGCAGCTCAACTTCACCAGGGGGCGGCCGGCCCGCTCGCTCCAGCGGTGGATGGCGTTGGCCAGGACCTCCTTGCCCGTGCCGCTCTCCCCCGTCAAGAGGATCGTGCTGCGGCTCGGTGCCACCTGCCGGGCCGTTTCGATGGTCCTGCGCATGACCTCGCTGCCGGCGATGACGCTCTCGCGGGCATCACCGTCCTTCAGCAGGCGCCGCAACTGCAGGTTCTCGGCCAGGAGCTGCTGCTTCTCCAGGGCCTTGCGGACGACATTGAGGGTGAGGGTCGTCGTGAAAGGTTTCTCCACGAAATCATAAGCGCCCATCTTCATGGCCTCGACCGCCGTCTCGATGGTTCCGTGACCCGTGATGATGACCACTTCGGTGGTCGGCGACACCACCTTGGCGGCCTTCAATAGCTCCACACCGTTCATCCCGGGCATCATCAGATCCGTCAGGACGAGCGGCACCTCCTCGCTGCGCAAGATCTCGAGACCCGCTTCGCCGTTGCCGGCGATGCGGGTCCGGTATCCGTTGCGGGTGAGCAGCCGCGACAGGGCCTGACACAGCTCGGGCTCGTCGTCCACGATGAGGATGGTCGCCCCGTCGGGCGAAACGGCGGTACTTTGCGACAAGGAGAGCCTCCGATGATGGGGGGAACATGCCGGAGGACAATTTGTCGATGAATTGACAATATGTCAAGGGCGGAATGACAGATTGCGCGTCAGGCCAAGTCGGCGCCGGGCCAGTTGCGGCCGAATATCTGCCGTTCGCCGGCCGCGCGCTCAAGTTCCTCCTGGAACTTCGGCTCGGCGATGTCGATCAGAGCCCGCGCCCGCTCGCGCACGTTGCGACCGTAGAGATGGGCAGCACCGTGCTCGGTCACCACGTGATGGACGTCGGCGCGTGTGGTGACGACGCCCGCGCCTTCGCTCAGCATGGGCACGATCCGCGATACCTCGCCCCGGCGCGCGGTGGAGGGCAGGGCCGAGATCGGCCGGCCGCGCTTGCTCATGGCCGCGCCGCGCATGAAATCGACCTGTCCTCCGAAGCCCGAGTAGATGTACGGGCCCAGCGAATCGGCACATACCTGTCCGGTCAGATCCACCTGCAGGGCCGCGTTGACGGCCACCATCTGGTCGTTGCGAGCGATGTTCACGGGGTGGTTCACGTAATCGGTGGGATGGAATTCTATCATGGCGTTGTCGTGCACGAAGTCGTAGAGCCGCTGGTCGCCCAGGATGAAGCCGGCGACGACCTTGCCGGGATGGAAGTTCTTCTTCTCGCAGGTGACGATGCCGCATTCGATCAGGTCGAGCAGACCGTTGCTGAACATCTCCGTGTGCACCCCCAGGTCCGACTTGCCCTCGAGGCAGCGGATGAGCGAGTCGGGAATGCCGCCGATGCCAAGCTGCAGACAGTCGCCGTCCTCGATCAGCCCGGCGACGTGGCAGCCGATCTTCTGCTGGACCTCGTCCAGGCGGGCGCCCGCGTAGGTATCCAGGCGCCGGTCGACCTCGACACAGGCCTGGAGCTTCGACACGTGCACGAAGCTGTCGCCGAGGGTGCGGGGCATCTGCCGGTTCACCTCGGCCACGATGGCCTTCGACGCCAGCGCCGCGCACTTGGTCACCCCGACCTCGATGCCGAAGCTGCAGAACCCGTGCTCGTCGGGCGGCGAGACCTGGACGAAGGCCACGTCGGGCCGGTGGGAGGTGCGGAAGAGATCCGGCACCTGATGGAGGTGGACCGGGATGTAGTCGGCGCGGCCCTCGTTCACGGCCTGCCGCACGTTCGGCCCCACGAACATGGCGTTGCAGCGGAAGTGCCCCTCCATGCCCGGCGCCACGTAGTCGGCGGGACCGGTGGTCAGGATGTGGATGATCTCCACGTCGTCGAGTTCCGGACCGCGCTGCACCAGCGCATCCATCAGCGATTTGGGGACGGCGCAACCGGCGCCCAGGTAGACCGTGTCGCCGGACTCGACGATCCTCGCCGCCTCGGCGGCGGTGGTGCGTTTGGCCCGATAGTCTTCCAGCCAGGTCATGCCGAGCCTCCGCTCTGCGCGCCGTCGCCGGCGAGATACGGATCCGCGGGGCGTCCCGCGATGATGCCCGTCCCCCGCCGCAGGGCGGAATCGGAGTCCACGGCGGTCTCCAGGCCCTCCTCGGCGATGCGCGAGACGTAGGGCAGGACAGCGATGCTGAGCGCGTGGGTCGCGGTGCGCGCGACGAGACTCGGCACGTTGGGCACGCAGAAATGGGTGATGCCGTGCCGGATGTAGGTCGGATCGCTCAGGCGCGTGGGACGGCTGCTCTCGAAACACCCGCCCTGATCGATGGACAGATCGATGACGACGCTTCCCTCGCGCAGGTTCTCGACCTGGCCGCTATCGACCACGACGGGCGCGCGCCCCTCCCGGATCCGGACCGCGCCCACCACCACGTCGGCGAAACACAGCACCTTGGCGAGCGTGTAGGGGCTGGTGATGTAGGTGGTGACCTGGCCCTCGAAGTGCCAGTGCAATTCACGCAGCAGATCGTAGTCCACGTCCAGCAGGGTCACGCGGGCACCGCAGCCGAGCAGGGCGCGCGCGGCGTTGCGGCCGGCCACGCCGCCGCCCAGGACCACGGCTTCCGCGGGAGGCACCGCCGGGAGGCCGCCGAGCAGGATGCCCTTGCCGCCGTGATCGGCCTGGAGGTAGCGGGCGGCGATCTGCGGCACCATGCGTCCCGCGATGCGCGACATGCTGGCCAGCACGGGCGCGGTGCCGTCGGCCAGCGCGACGGCGGCGTAATCCACGGCGCTGCAGGACCGCTCGAGGAGGATCTGCCTCAAGCCGGCCTCGCGGGTCGGCAGGTGCAGATAGGCCATGAGGATCTGGTCCTGGCGCAACCAGCCGTGCTCTCCCGGCGTCGGGTACTGGACCTTCACCAGCAGGTCGCTGCGGCCGTAGACCTCCTCGGTGCAATGCGCGATCACGGCGCCTGCCGACCGGTACGCATCGTCCGAGAAACCGCTGCCGGCTCCGGCCCCCTGCTCGACTTGGATCTCGTGCCCGAGCTGTACGAGGGTATGCACAGCCGCGGGCGAGAGGCCGACGCGCTTCTCGTCGTCGACGTGCTCGCGGGGGATGCCGATGATCATGACCGGGACCTCCGGGAGTGGCTCCGCCCCCGGCGTCTACCGGGGGCGTTATCGTTGCGGTGACGCGACGCGGCTAGCTGTCGCCGCGCACATGGGCGTAGCCAAGCTTGAGCGCGGTGATGTTCATTTCCACCAGGTTCTTCTTCTTCACGACCGCACGCAGCGTCTGCTCCACGAAGTCGAGGTCGAAAGCGCCGGTGGCGGCGCACAGGGCGCCGAGCATCACCACGTTGGCGATCTTGGGCGTGCCTACCTCGTCGGCGATCTCGGTCGCCGGGATGAGGACCACGTTGAGACGGTCGGCGTCGGGCCGGCCCTCGACGATCCCGGTATCGACCAGGATCGTCCCGCCATCCTCGACGTCCTTCTCGAACGCGTCGAGCGACGGCTGGTTCATCACGACCAGCGCGTTGGGTTTGTCCACCAGGGGCGTGCCGATCCGGGTCTCCGAGATGTTGACGGAACAGTTGGCCGTGCCGCCGCGCATCTCGGGACCGTAGGAGGGAATCCAGCTCGCGTGCAGCTTGGCCCGCATGCCCACCTGGGCCAGGAAGAGGCCCAGGGTCAGGATGCCCTGGCCGCCGAACCCGGCGCACTTGCACTTCAGGTCCCGGGTCAGGGTCACGGTCGCCTCGATTTCCTCGGCGTCGCCCGCGCCCAGATAGGCGTTGACCTTCTCGGGCCGGAAAGGCTCCACCGGACGGTACCACTCGCCCTCGCGGTCCGCGGATTCGTCCTTGAGGACGCCCAGCGGGAAGATCTTGGTCATCTCCTCGAGCAACCAGTCGCGCGCGTCGGGGCCGTCCATCTTCCAGCCCGTGGGACAGGTCGAGAGGATCTCCACGAAGCTGTATCCGCGGTTCTCCACCTGGTTGGTCAGGGCCTTGCGGATAGCCTTGCGGGCTTTCATGATGTGTTTCGAGTTGCCGATGGCCACGCGCTCCACGTAGGTGGCGGCGGGCAGCGTGGCGATGATCTCGGCCATGCGGATCGGGTTGCCGTGGACATCTTCCTGACGGCCGAGCGGCGTGGTGGTCGTCTTCTGCCCGATCATAGTCGTCGGCGCCATCTGGCCGCCGGTCATGCCGTAGATGGCATTGTTGACGAAGAAGACCGTGATGTTCTCGCCCCGGTTGGCCGCGTGGATGGTCTCGGCGGTGCCGATGGCTGCCAGGTCGCCGTCGCCCTGGTAGGAGATGACGATCGAGTCCGGGTTGGCCCGCTTGATGCCCGTGGCCACCGCGGGCGCGCGTCCGTGGGCCGCCTGGAAATTGCCGCAGTCGAAGTAGTAGTACCCGAACACCGAGCACCCCACGGGCGAGACGAAGACGGCCCGCTCGTTGATGCCCAGGTCGTCCATCGCCTCGGCGATCATCTTGTGGACGTTGCCGTGCCCGCAGCCGGGACAGTAGTGGGTGGTCTCCTTGTGGGGACCGCTCTTGCGCTCGAACTCGGGGTAGAAGGATTTCGGCTTCTCGAAGATTTTCATGACCGGCCTCCTTCCAGTATCCTGTCGTATTCCGCGAGCAGCTCTCCCGCACCCGGCACCATGCCGCCGCAGCGGCCGTAGAAGTGGACCGGTGCCCTGCCCTCGACCGCCAGCTTAACGTCCTCGACCATCTGGCCCGTGCTCAGCTCCACCGAGAGGAACTGCACGTCGCGCTCGGCATGCTTGGCTAGGATCTCGCTGGGATAGGGCCACAGGGTGATCGGCCTCAGCAGACCGACCTTCTTGCCGGCGGTCCGCGCCTGGTCGACCGTCGAGTAGACGATGCGCGAGAGGATGCCGTAGGCGACGATGATCAGGTCGGCGTCCTCCGTCCGGTATTCCTCGAAGCGGACCTCGTTCCGCTCGATCTCCTTGTACTTGGCGTCGAGCTTGAGGTTGTGCGCCTCCAGCACCTCGGGCTCCAGGAAGATCGAGCTGATCAGGTTGCGGTGCGTCTCGGGCGTGCCCCGCACGCACCAGTCGGTATGGTCGAAGGGCACGGTACGCGCCTCCGGCACATCCACCGGCTCCATCATCTGGCCGGTGAAGCCGTCGGCCATCAGGCAGGCGGGGTTGCGGTACTTGTCGGCCAGATCGAAGGCGAGCATGGTGAGGTCGCACATCTCCTGGGCGCAGTTGGGCGCCAAGGCGATCAGGCGGTAATTGCCGTGGCCGCCGCCCTTGGTCACCTGGAAGTAGTCGCCCTGCTCCGGGGCGATGTTGCCCAGACCGGGTCCGCCGCGCACCACGTTCACCACGACGCAGGGTAATTCCGCACCGGCGAGGTAGCTCAGCCCCTCCTGCTTGAGCGAGAAGCCGGGACTCGACGAGGCGGTCATGGTGCGGATGCCCATGCCGGCGGTGCCGTAGACCATGTTGATGGCCGCGATCTCGCTCTCTGCCTGTATGAAGGTACCGCCGAGGGCCGGGAAATGCAGGGCCGCGGCGTGCGCGATCTCACTGGCCGGCGTGATGGGGTATCCGTAATACGCCACGCAGCCGGCCTGCAAGGCCCCGGTCACGATGGCGTCGTTCCCTTTCATGAACTTTCTGGACATGTCCGGTCTCCTGCAGGATGAGGGTCACGGTTTGACGACGCGGATGGCCGCCGGCTCGGGGCAGGCGTAGAAGCAGAGGGCGCAGCCCGTGCAGTCGTGCCCGAGGTAATAAGCCGGATGGTAGCTGGAGCCGTTGAGCTTGTCGCTGATGCTGATGACATGCTTGGGGCAGACGTCGATGCAGAGCTTGCAGCCCTTGCATAATTCCCCGTTGATCTCGAGGAAGGGCTCTGTCTTCCGGAGGGTTTCGGTCATCCTGATCTCCTCGAGTCTTATGGGATCCCGCCACCCGGCAAAGATAGTAAACGCCTTTCGCCCGGCAAAGGATGATTCCCGCCCCGCACGGGCGTCAACGATCCTCGAACGCCGGTTTGCGCTTCTCGAGGAAGGCCCGGCAGCCCTCCTTGGCGTCGGCGAGCGATCCCACCACGCCGAAGAGCCCCGCCTCGAGGCGGCAACCCGCGTCGAGCGACATGTTCGACCCTTCGCCCATCGCCTTCAGCGCGTAGCGGAGCGTGGCGCCCGAGCGGGTGGCGATGGCGGCGGCGGTGTTCCGCGCCGCATCGAGAAGTTTCTCCGGCTTGAAGACCATGTTCACCAAGCCGATGCGGGCGGCCTCCGCGGCGTCGACCATGCCGCCGGTCAGGATCATCTCCGCGGCGATCCCTCGCCCCACCAGACGCGGTAGCCGCTGCGTGCCGCCGTAACCCGGGATCAGTCCCAGCGTCACCTCGGGCAGGCCGAGCTTCGCGTTCTCCGACGCATAGCGGAAGGTGCAGGCCAGCGCCAGCTCGCAGCCGCCGCCCAGCGCGAATCCGTTCACCGCCGCGATCACTGGCTTGCCCAGGTTTTCGATGTTCCACATCAGGGACTGACCGCGTTCAGCCAGACGTTCCAGCTCCGGTCCGGAGACATCCGCCAGCTCGCCGATATCTGCGCCGGCCACGAACGCCTTGTCCCCCGCGCCGGTCAGGATCACGACGCGCGCGGCGTCGTCCCTTCGCAGCGCGCCGAAACAGTCGTGCAACTCGCCGACCAGCTCGGCGTTCAGGGCGTTCATCTTGTCGGGGCGGTTGATCGTGACCAGGGCGATGCCGTCACTGACGTCCAGCAGAAGTGTCTTGTAGGCCATGGGTGCTCCTAGGGTTCGTCTCGTCGTCCACGCTGACATGTACGGTCCGCGTATGGTAGCAGACACCCTCCGGGCTGAGAACCAGGGAATCCGGCATGGTCCCGGCGCGCCGCCCCGGTGATGCGGATATTTGCGCATTCGTCACCTCTCGACGCATCGCAGGTTGACCCCCGGTGCGCGCCTGCGGTACCCTATCCCGCTGATCCGGACCAACCCCCCAACCAGCGAAGAGGCAAGACATGTCCGAGACCTTCGAGGACAAGCTCAACCGCTTGAACGAGCTGCGCCAGAAGGCGTATCTCGGCGGCGGGCAGGAACGCATCGACCGCATCCACGAGAAGGGGCGCCTGACCGCCCGCGAACGCATACACCTCCTGCTCGACGAGGGTTCGTTTCTCGAAACCGGTGTCTTCGTCACCCATCGCGAGCCGACCATCGACGGGGAGCAGCCGGTCGGGGACGGCATCGTCACCGGCGTCGGCCGCATCGACGGCCGTCAGGTCTACGTCTTCGCCCAGGACTTCACCGTCTTCGGCGGCAGCATGAGCGAGAGCAACGCCCTGAAGATCTGCCGCCTGATGGACCAGGCGCTGGAGAACGGCTGTCCCGTGATCGGCCTGAACGACAGCGGCGGCGCGCGCATCCAGGAGGGCGTCAAGTCCCTCGCCGGCTACGCGGAGATCTTCTGGCGCAACACAATGGCCTCGGGCGTGATCCCCCAGATTTCCGCCATCCTCGGCCCCTGCGCCGGCGGGGCGGTCTACTCCCCGGCCATCACCGACTTCACCCTGATGGTGGACAAGACCAGCTACATGTTCGTGACCGGGCCCAACGTCATCAAGATGGTCACCAACGAGGACGTGACCTTCGAGGAGCTCGGCGGCGCCGACACGCACTCCACCAGGAGCGGCGTCGCGCACATGATGGCCGACAGCGACCAGGACTGCCTGCTGCTCACCCGCCGCCTTCTCGGCTACCTGCCCCAGAACAACCTCGAGGAGGCGCCCGTGCGTCCGACCAAGGACGCCCCGGACCGCATCGAGGAAAAGCTCAACGGCATCGTGCCCGACGATCCGCGCAAACCCTACGACATGCACGAAATCATCCGACTCGTGGTGGACGAGGCCGAGTTCCTGGAGATCCAGCCCCGCTACGCCATGAACATCATCTGCGGTTTCGCGCGTCTGGACGGCATGCCGATCGGCGTGATCGCCAACCAGCCCAAGGTGAGCGCCGGCGTACTGGACATCGACTCCTCCCAGAAGGCGGCCCGCTTCATCCGCACCTGCGACTGTTTCAACGTGCCGCTTGTCACCTTCGAGGACGTGCCCGGTTTCCTGCCCGGCACCGGACAGGAATTCGGCGGGATCATCAAGCACGGCGCCAAGCTCCTGTACGCCTACTGCGAGGCGACGGTACCCAAGCTCACTGTGATCACGCGCAAGGCCTATGGCGGCGCCTACGACGTCATGAGCAGCAAGCACATCCGCGGCGACTGGAACGTCGCCTGGCCCAGCTCCGAACTCGCGGTCATGGGCCCCGAGGGCGCCGTGAACATCCTGCATCGCGAGGAGCTCGGCCGGGCCGACGATCCCGACGGTCTGCGCAAGGAGCTGGTCGACGATTTCACGGCCCGCTTCGCCAATCCCTACATCGCCGCGGGCCTGGGCTATCTCGACGACGTGATCGAGCCGTCCCAGACCCGCCGGCTGCTGATCAGGGCCCTGCACAACCTGCGCAACAAGAAGCAGGAGCTGCCGGCCAAGAAACACGGCAACATCCCCCTCTGAGCGCAACGTAGGAGCCCGCACGATGAGCAAGAAGATCAGCAAGGTCCTGGTGGCGAACCGCGGCGAGATCGCCGTGCGCGTCGTGACCGGTCTGCGCGAGCTGGGCATCACGGCCGTCGCCGTCTACAGCGAGCCGGACCGCACCGCCCTGCACGTCCTGCTGGCCGACGAGGCCTACCCCATCGGCCCCGCGCCAGCGACCGAGAGCTACCTGCTCGGCGAGCGGATCATCGAGACCGCCCGCGCCTGCGGCGCCGACGCCATCCACCCCGGTTACGGCTTCCTGAGCGAGAACGCAGGTTTCGCCCGCGCCTGCGACGCGGCCGACATCGTCTTCATCGGCCCCACCGGCGACTCCATCGAGCTCATGGGCAACAAGCTGTCGGCGCGCCGCCTGATGATGGACAGCGGCGTGCCCGTGATCCCCGGCACCGAGGCCGCGGTGCGCGATCCCGACGCGGCCGCCGCGGCCGCCGCGGAGATCGGCTATCCCGTCCTGCTCAAGGCTGCCGCGGGCGGCGGCGGCAAAGGCATGCGCATCGTTCGCGACGGAGAAGAGATCGCCTCGGCCCTGCGGCAGACCATGGGCGAGGCCAGATCGGCCTTCGGCGACGATGCGGTGTTCGTCGAGCGCTACATCGAGAATCCCAAGCACATCGAAGTGCAGGTACTCGGCGACGGCGAGGGCAAGGCCATCCACGTCTTCGAACGCGAATGCTCCGTGCAGCGCCGGCACCAGAAGGTGATCGAGGAATCCCCGTCGCCGAGCCTGACGCCCGAGCTGCGGGAGCGGATCTGCGCCGCCGCCGTACGCACGGCCGAATCGGTGGACTACCGGGGCGCGGGGACCGTCGAGTTCATCCTGTCGGACCAGGGGGAGTTCTTCTTCCTGGAGATGAACACGCGGCTGCAGGTGGAGCATCCGATCACGGAGATGGTCACCGGCACGGACCTGGTCCGGGCGCAACTTCACATCGCCGCCGGAGACGGCATCCCCTACGCGCAGGAAGAGCTTTCCCAGCGCGGCTGGGCCATCGAATTCCGCGTCTATGCCGAGGATCCCGGCCGCAACTTCGCGCCCAGCATCGGCAGGATCACGACCTACAATCCCCCGTCGGGTCCCGGCGTCAGGTTGGACACCGGCATCTACCAGGGCTTCGACGTGCCCATCCACTACGACCCCCTGCTGGCCAAGCTCGTGATCTGGGGCGAGGACCGCGGCCAGGCCATCGCCCGCGGCCGCCGCGCGCTGCGCACGTTCATCCTGCACGGCCCCGGGCACAATCTGCCCTTCCATGTCTGGGCCCTCGGACAGCCCGAGTTCGCAGACGGCAGCTACACCACCGATTTCGTGGGCGACCGCTTCGATCCCGAAACGTATCGCACCCCGTTGAGCGAGGAGCAGACCGAGGCCTTGATCGCAGCGGCCGCCGTCTACGAGGAAAACCGCCGATCCGCCCCGGTCGCACGCGGCGAGGGCGCACCGGCCGGCAGCAACTGGCGCCTGGACGCCCTGCGGCGCATGACCGGCAACAGGTAGGAGCAGCGCATGTGGATGAAGAAGAAGTACGTCCTGAACATCGGCGCGGCGCAGTACACCGCCATCCTGGCCCGCGACGACGGCCGGTTGGCCGTCCAGATCGACGACGGGGAACTGCGCGAGATCGACGCCGAGTTGCTGCACGGCGGCGGCGCCCTGTCGCTGCGCATCGACGGCCGCATGCACCTGGTGGACCTCACCCCGGGCGAGGCGATCGGCGCCGTGGCGGCCAGCGTCGACGGCTACGCCGTGGATCTGACCGTGATGGACGAACTGCGCGCCCTGGCGCTGGAAACGAAGACAACCGCGGGAGGCGACGGCGTCGTGAACGTGGAGATCCCCGGCCTGGTCGTCGCGATCAACGTGTCGGAGGGTCAGGTCGTCGCCAAGGGGGACACCCTGCTGGTGCTCGAGGCCATGAAGATGCAGAACGAGATCGCGGCGCCCGTGGACGGCATCGTGGCCGAACTCAAGGTCGCCGCCGGCCAGTCCGTGAACGTGGGCGACGGCTTGCTGCGGATCGAGCCGGCGGCCGACTGAGCGAACGGCGGCGAGGAAGCCCCGGAGGGAGCGTGCGGTCACCCCCTCGCCGCAGCCGTCGTCAGCGCGTCAGGTTCTCGGGATTCAGACCCTCCAGCTCCGGCAGCACGAAAAGCCCGTCCTCGCGCACCTTCACGCCGTCGAAGCGGATCTCCCCGCCTCCCCAGGCGGGGGTCTGGATGCTGACCAGATCCCAGTGCACCGCGGACTTGTTGCCGTTGTCCGTGGCGGCGTAGGCGGCGCCCGGGGTCAGGTGGAAGGAGCCGCCGATCTTCTCGTCGAAGAGCGTGTCGAGCATGGGCTCGGTGATGAAGGGATTGACGCCGAGGGCGAATTCGCCGAAGTAACGGGCGCCCTCGTCGGAGTCGAGGATCTCGTTCAGCTTCGCGACGTCGCCGTCGCAGGTGGCCGCGACGATCTTGCCGTCCCTGCATTCGAAACGGATGTTCTTGAACAGCACGCTGTCGCGCATCGAGGCCGCGTTGTAGGTGATCACGCCGTTCACCGAATCGCGTACCGGACAGGAGTAGACCTCGCCGTCGGGCACGTTGCGGTGGCCGTCACACTTGACCGCGCCTAGGCCCTTGATGCTGAAACTCAGGTCGGTGCCGGGGCCGGACAGCTCCACCCTGTCGGTGCGTTCGAGCAGCTCCTTGAGGGGATCCATGGCCGCGCTCATGCGCGCGTAGTCGAAGCCGCAGACCTGGAAGTAGAAGTCCTCGAAGCTCTCGGTCGGGGCCTCGGCCTGGATGGCCATGCTCGGATTGGGGTAGCGCAGCACCACCCACTTCTTCTCGTTGACGCGCACCGAATGGACCTCGTCCCAGTATGCCTGGTTGTACCATTTCATGCGGTCGGCAGCGACATCCCGGTGATCGAAGGGATTGCTGCTGCCGCGGATGGCGATGTAGCAGTCGGCGTCCTGCATGATGCGCTTGTGGAACTGGGCCCACAGGGAGAACTGCTTCTCGCCGGCGTGCTTGACGAAGGACCGCGACACGTCCTCGTCGTTGTAGTACCAGAAGGGTACGCCTCCCGCCTCGGTGACGGCGCGTATTATCTGCCGGCCGAGGTCCAGGGTCTCGAGTCCCTTCAGTTCGAGGTAGACGACCTCGCCGGGCTGGACGGTGATGCTGTAGCCCACCAGCTGCCGGGCGAGAGCGACGTGACGTGGATCCAACATGATGCCTCCCGAATTGGCTGCCAGAGGATCGCAGGAACATCGGCCCGAGTATCCACTCGATCATAAGTCACACAAGTCCGCATGCAAACGATTAGGTTGTGCTCTCGAGTTCGACCGAATGTTTGGTGTTGGAGCTCGTGGGGGTGGTGCTATCTTGAGGTCGAACCGACCACCTGGAGGCCATCATGGACATCAACGACATACCCCTGCCCGCCGGCATGGCCGGCCGCCTGGATCACATCGGGATCGCGGTGCCGGATCTCGAGGAGGCCGTGGAGCTGTACAGCGGGCTCCTGGGTCTCGAGCTCGAGCGCATCGAGGAGGTGCCGCGCGAGAAGGTGCGCGTGGCCTTCCTGAAGCTGTCGCGGGGCGGCGGCGCGGGACACGTGGAACTGCTGGAGCCGCTGGACGACGACTGCAACATCGCCCGCTTCATCGCCAGAAAAGGTCCCGGCCTCCACCATCTCGCCTTCTCTGCGGATGACATCGAGGCGGCGCTGCGCAACTGCCGCGCGGCGGGGCTACAGTTGATCGACGAGACGCCGGCGGCGGGCGCCGGCGGCAAGCGTATCGTCTTCCTGCATCCCAAGTCGACGGGTTCGGTGCTCGTGGAGATCTGCTCGGGCGGACACTGATCCCGACGGACCAGGAAAGACGGCGCCCCCACCTTGAGGCCGGGGCGCCGTTCTTTCAGGCGGAGGGCGCGTCACTCGAGGGCGAACAGGCCCGTGTCCTGCCAGTCGACCTCGCCGCGCACGGGGGTCAGATCGGGTTCCTCGCCGTTCCAGTTGAGATAGGCGGGGATGTAGCCGGCGCTGAAGACGACACCGAGCATCTTGGCAGCGCCGCTACCCGTCCAGAGCGCCTGGGTGCCGCTGTCCGGGCAGCCGATGAGCACTTCGCAGCTGTTCAATCCAGCGGGGTCCAGGCTGAAGACCACGTTCTCGGGCTCGCCCGGCAGCCGGATGCTCCAGTGCACGAGTGTGGCGTTGCCGTCGATGAACTTGATGCCGGTGAACTTGCCCACGTAGAGGCATCCCTTGTTCATGCCTACGTTGATGGATTGGTCGGGCAAATCGGTCGCCAGGATCTCCCATTCCGCGCCCTCGACCTTCAGTTGCAACTCGTAGCCGCCCACGCTGAGATACTTCCCGTGGTTGTAGATGATCGGCTGGATGTCGGTAAGGACGGCGTAGAGGTCCACCACCAGTCCCAGCTCGGGCAGGGGTTCGCTCTTCATTACGTGCTCGAATTTCGGCCCCTCGCTGAACGACAGGTGGATCGTGCCGTGGTGCCCTCCCCAGGTGCTGGCGGACGCTATCGCGGCCGAAACGACCGACAAGGTGAGAATAGACAGGATCCTTAACGAGCGTGACATCTCCTGTTCCTCCTCGAGCAGCCTGAACCGTGACCACCGACCGCATACATACACAAGATGGCCCGGTCGGGTTCCCCCGTCAAATCGGAACCGGGGGGGGGGGGGTGAATCAACTGCCGGTACTCGCGTAGCGCGAAATCCCCCGCAACCACACCAGATAGCCCAGGCCGAAGGTTGCCACACCCACCAGCGGGGTGAACATGGCGATCCGGTGGTATTCGGGGCCGCCGACGAACCAGGTCGCCGGATAGAAGGCCACCCAGGCGAAGGGCAGCACGAAGGTCAGGAAGATCCGCACCAGCGGGCTGAAGATGGTCACCGGGTAGCGGCTGAACCTGATGATGTTGTACACGGGGGGCGCCAATCCCATGCGGTCCTCGATCCAGAACGAAACCGACGTGAGGCCGAGGAACACCCCCAGGTACACCAGGGAAGCCGCGACAGCCAGCGGCACCAGCAGCAGGACGTCGAGCGCGTTCGGGGCGAGTTCCAGTCCTACACAGGCGTAGATCATCACCGCCGCGCCCAGGAAGAGTTCGTTGAGACCGCCCATGCCGAAGGAGCTGAACAGGACCTGGGCGAGGGGATTGACCGGTCGCAGCAGCACCCGGTCGAGATCGCCCTCTATGATGTAGCTCTCGCTGAAGCGGTAGATGTTGATGCTGACCAGGTTGAAGAGCCCCAAGGGCAATAGGCTGAAGCCGTAGATGAACAGCACCTGCTCGAAGGTCCAGCCCTTGAGGGACGTGATCTTGCCGAACAGGACCGTGAGCACGGACAGCTGGATCCCGAGCGAGACCAGGTTGGCCAGCAGATCGACGAGGAAGTCGGTGCGGTAGGCCAGGCGGGTCTTCAGGAACTGCGCGAAGTATGCCGCGTAAATGCTTGTTTGACGCCAAGGTTCACGCATACGCCGCCGCCAGCCGTTATCCAGTCTCGGCAGCGTCGTGGCGGTGTCGCGTCTGCTCATCTCATCCCCCCTGCAGCGTGACCTGACGTACCGACCGGTTCCACAGCCAGCGCCCGAACAGGAAGAGGCCGCTCGCCCAGCCGGCCTGCAGCAACAAGGCGGCGGGCAGATCCGCACCCTCGCGCAGGCCCAGGAAGATGGTCACCGGTATGTAGCTGATGGCCTGGAAGGGGAGCCACGAGACCACCGTCTGCACCCAGTCGGGAAAGAACGTGAAGGGGATGAGCACGCCCGTCAGAAACTCCATCATCACCATCTTGGCGCGTATCACGCCGTAGATGTTCTGCAGGCGGAAGGCCAGACAGCCCACCAGGAAATTGATCTGGGCATTGACCAGCAAGGCGAGCAGGAAGCTGAGCAGCGTCCAACCGTAAAGGGAGGGGTCGGAGGGCGTCTGCAGCCCGAACAGCGGCACGACGACCACGGTGATGGGCAGCGTGAACATGAGGAAGCGGAAGGCGGCCTCGCCCATCGCTTCGCTCATCATCATGGTCTGCACATGCAGGGGCTTGATCAACTGTACCGCGATCTCCCCCTGTACGACCTGGTGCGAGAGAGTGCGGTCGATGTTGTTGAAGTAGAAGCTGCGGCCGATCCAGCTCACGACGACGTAGGTTATCATCTGGGCGAGCGTGAGGCCGCCGATCAGGGCCGCGTCCGCGCCCTCGGGGCGGCTGGCGTAGAGGGCGGAAAACAGGAAGTAGTTGCCGGCCACGAAGATCGTGTAGGTGACGACACCCGTGTAGTAGCGCAACCGGTACGCCAGGAACTTCAGGAAGGCGAGCCGCATGAACTGGACGTAGAGGCCCAGCGTGGCCCGGCTGCCGCGTCGCCAGCGGTTCAGGACCACGGTCGCGGCCGCGCCGACGGCTTCACCGCTCACGGGGGACGACCTCCCGCCCGCCGCGGCGATAGATCTCGCGCACGATCTCCTCGATGCTCTGTTCCTCGAGCCGCAGATCGAGGACCGGTCTGATGTTGACCAGGGTCTTGATCACCTCGGCGGCCCTCACCGCGCGGCGGCTGAACTCGACCGTGTGCACCAAGCCCCGGGCTTCCCCCCACGTCACGGGGAGGTTGCCGGTGTCCGCCGCCAGATCGGCGCTGGTCGCGGATTCGCGCAGTTCGACGTGCAGTTGCACCCGGTCCTCCACGCTCGAACGCAGGCTCTCGAGCTCGCCGTCGAACACGACGATCCCGTGATCGATGATGATCACGCGCCGGCAGAGTTGCTGGATGTCGCCGAGGTCGTGCGTGGTCAACAGGATGGTGGTGCCCAGCCGTTCGCGCACGTCGCGCAGGAAGGAGCGCACGCTCTCCTTGGCAACCACGTCCAGACCGATGGTGGGCTCGTCCAGGAACAGCAGGCGGGGGCTGTGCAGCAGGGCGGCCGCCAGGTCGCAGCGCATGCGCTGCCCCAGCGAGAGCTTGCGTACTGGCTGGTGCATGAAATCGTCGAGGGCGAGCAGTTCGCGCAGCATGCCTAGCTGCTGCTTGTAGTCCGCGTCGGGGACCTCGTAGATCTTCTTGAGCAGGCGGAAAGACTCGACCACGGCGAGATCCCACCAGAGCTGGGTGCGCTGTCCGAATACGGCGCCGATGTGGCGCGTGTAATGGCGGCGGTCGCGATAGGGCACCAACCCGCCCACACGGACCTCTCCGGAGGTCGGCGTGAGGATGCCCGTGAGCATCTTGATGGTGGTGGACTTGCCGGCGCCGTTGGCGCCGATGTAGCCCACCATCTCGCCGGGCTCGATGTCGAAGGACACCTCGTTGACGGCCCGCAGCGTGTCGCGGCGCGGGCGCACGAGATCCACCACGCCGCCCCAGACGCCTTCGCGGCGCTTGGTGATGTCGTAGTCGCGGCACAGGCCGCTTACCCGGATCAGTGGCTTCACGTTCTCAACTCCGGTCGCGGGCGGGACTCAGTCGCCGTCGCGATCGACGGCTTCCTCGTCCCCCCGTTCGAGGCTGCTCACGAATTCCTGGACCTCGAGTTCGGTCCGGCGGAGCTTGGCGCGGCAGGCGTCCACCAGCGTGACGGCACGCTTGACCTCCGCCGAGAGATCGTCGATGGCGACCTCCCCCGCCTCGAGCCTGGCCAGGATCGCCTCGACCTCCGCGATGGCCTCTTCGAAGCCGGGCGCCTTCTTCGGCTTGGGCGTCAAGTCATCCTCCTCGCGTCGTTTCGATGACATCCACGATACTCTCGATGCGGCCGCCCCGCAGCCGCGTTGTCAGGCGGTCGCCACGCCGCACCGCGCTGGCGTCCCGCAAGACCAGGCCGTCGGGCCCCAGGGTCAGGCTGTAGCCACGGGCGAAGAGACGCCCGGGATCGAGCAGTGCGGCCTTCTCGTGCAGGGATGCGCAGGTTCGCGCCGCCCCGGCGCAGACAGCCAGGGCGGCGGCGGCGATCCGGTCCGACGTCCGCCGATGGCGCGCGGCTGCCCGCTCCAGGTTCAACCTCGCCAGGGCTAGCACGCCGTCTCGCCGGCGCACCAGCGCGACACCCCCGGCGTTCACGTGCGCGACTACCGACAGGCGCAGGCGCGCCGCGACGGCACGCAGGAATCGTCGGCGGGTCTCGAGCTGGGACATCGTGGCGGCGTGGAGGGCTTCGGTCAGCCTCGCCACGTCCCGTGCGGCCGACTCGATACGTGCGGTTAGATCGTGCACCGCGGCGGTAGGCGTCTTGCAGGCATGGTGCGCCACGGCATCGGCGATGGAGCGGTCGATCTCGTGACCGATGGCCGTGATCACGGGCACCGGACAGCGGGCGATGCCCTCCGCCACGGCCTGGTGATCGAACCAGGACAGATCGGCCCGCGAACCCCCGCCGCGGGTGACGACGATCACGTCGACGCCGGCGCGCGCGAGTCCCTTCAGCGCTCCGGTGACCTGCGGCACCATGCCCTCTCCCATCATGCGGCAGTCGGCGCGCATCACGCGGAAACCGTAGCCGGACTCCCGCAATCCGCTGAGGAAGTCCTTTTCGGCGGCGCTGCCGGCCGACGTTATGAGTCCGACGGACAGAGGCAGCCGGGGCATCACCAGACGGCCGTTCAGCTCGAGCAGCCCGTGTTCCCGGAGGTGGGCCAGCACGCGACGGCGGCGCGCCTCCAGCTGGCCGAGCGTGTAGGTGGTGTCGACACCGACGAGCTTGAGCTGGAGCTTGCCGAAGGGCGGATAGAAGTCCACCACGCATTGCAGGCAGACCTCGAGCTTGTCGGCCAGCCGGAAATCGGGGTCGCTGCCGTCCAGGTAGCGCTGCAGTCCGTAGCGGCGCCGGTCCCATTCCAGCAGGGCCACCGGGATCGACACGGCGGCATCCCGGCCCGTACCGTGCAGCTCGAAGTAGGCGTGGCGGCGATGGGCCGCATCCGCCGGCAGGCGCTGGACCTCGCCGCGCACCCAGACGGCGCCGGGGAAGGCCTCCAGCAGGGCGGTCCGGATCTCCTCGTTGAGCTCGGAGACGGTGAAGACGCGCCGCTCGTCGCCGTCGCCGTCGGTGAAGAGGTCGTTCATCGCGCCTCCAGGGCGGATCCGCAAGCGTGACGCTGCCAGTCGCCGCGCAGATACCACCAGGTGATGCCCACGGCGTAGGCGAAGAACCAGATCAACACGCCGATCCAGGCACCGCTGAGCCCGAGCTCCAGCTTGATGCCGAAGAACCAGGCGCAGGGCAGGAACAGCAGCCAGGCGGTCGCCACGTCGGTCAGCATGACGATGCGCGTGGCGCCTGCCCCCTTCAGCGCCCCGGCGAGGGTCAGGCCCACGGCGTCGAAGATCTGCACCAGACCCATCATGCGCAGGATCGGCGTACCTGCACGGATCAGCTCCGGATCGGTGGCGAAGAGGCCCATCAACCAGCCGGGGGCCAGCAGGAACGCCACGCTGAAGGTGCCCATCAGCACCACGGCCACGGCCACGCCGCCCCAGCCTGCGCGCACGGCTCCCCGCGGATCGCCCCTGCCCAGGCTCTGCGCGACCAGGGTCTGCACCGCCACGCCGACGCCGATGCCCGGCATGAACGACAGCGCCGCGATGCGGAAAACCACGTTCCCGGCGGCGACCGCCACGGTGGAGATGCGCCCCAGGATCGCGAAGAACACCAGCACGGCCAGCAGCGCGCCCAGGACCTGCACGCCGGCGGGCCAGGCCATCCTGAACATCGGCCGCAACAACGCGGGCCGCCAGTTGCCCAGGCTGAGGAAGCGAAAACGATGCCGGACGGACGGCCGCATCATCAGGGCCGCAAAAGCCGCCACGGCCAGCAGGCTGGAGACGGCGCTGGCGATCGCCGCTCCCCTCACACCCAGGGCCGGCGCGCCGAGCTTGCCGAAGATCAGCACCCAGTTGAGCAGGACGTTGACCAGGTTCATGCCGACGCCGACGATCATGCCGATGCGGGTCCAGCCGATCCCGTCGTAGACGGCCCGCAGCTGGAACGTCAACATGAAGGGGATGGCCCCCAGGACGCGCCAGCGCAGATACTCCCCGCCCAGACGGTGGACCTCGACGTCCTGAGCCACCATCCCCATCCAGGTTTCCGGCCGCCAGAGACCCAGGGCGGTCACGGCCGCGCCGAGCAGGATGGTGACGGCGCCCGCGGTGCCGAGCACCGCGCCCACCTCATCGTCGCGACCCGAGCCCACGCGATGCGCCGTGAAGGTCTGTGCGGGAACGTCCAGCGCCTTGAGCGTGCTGGCGACGGCCGAGAAGAGCAGTGTGGCGATACCGACCGCGGCCAGCGATGCGGCGCCGAGCTGGCCGACCATCAAGGTATCCATCAGGCCCATCAGGGTCTGGGACACGTTGGCGGTGACAACGGGCATCGCCAGGGTCAGAATCCCGCGGACGAGCGCCCGGTGCGAAAGGTGATCCAGCGCCGAGGTCATCTGGCCTCGCGCGTCAACACCTCGACGGCGCGTGCGATCAGGCGCGCCCCGAAACCGGTGGCGCCCTTGGGGCCGAGCGGACCCGTCGCCGCGGCCCAGGCCGGGCCGGCGATGTCCAGATGCGCCCAGGCGGCGTCCTCGTCCACGAACTCCTCGAGGAAGGCCGCCGCGGAACTGGCCCCGGCATAGCGTCCGCCGATGTTCTGGATGTCGGCGATGGGACTCTCGATCTCCTTGTGGTGCTCCTCCACCATGGGCAGCGGCCAGACCCTCTCGAAGGTCTCGCCGCCGGCCCTCTGCAGGACCTCCCCCAGCCGGGAGTCGTTGGTGAAGAGACCGGCGAACTCCTGTCCGAGCGCGATGACGCAGGCTCCCGTCAGGGTGGCCGCGTCGATCATCCAGTCCGGCTTGCGCTTGCCGGCGTAGTGCAGCGCGTCGGCCAGGATGAGGCGACCCTCGGCATCGGTGTTGAGCACCTCCACGGTCTTGCCCGAGGCCATGCTCAGGACGTCGCCGGGACGGATGGCCGCGCCGTCGGGCATGTTCTCCACGGCGGGCACGACGACCAGCAGTCTCACCGGCAGGCCCAGCCGCGCCACGATCAACGCGGCGCCGAGGACGGCGGCGGCGCCGCCCATGTCCCCCTTCATCTCGTGCATGTTCGAGGCCGGCTTGATCGAGATGCCGCCCGTGTCGAAGGTGACGCCCTTGCCGACCAGCGCCATCAGGGGCAGCTTGCCGCGCGCGCCCCGGGGACGCATCTCCAGCACGATCAGCTTGGATTGCTGGCGACTGCCCTGACCGACGCCCAGGATGCCGCCCATGCCCAGCTTGCGCAGCCCGGCTTCTCCCCTCACGGTGCAGGTCAGGCCCTCCCGTCCGGCCATGGCCCGGGCCGCGGCGGCCAGCGCGGTGGGCGTCAGCTTGTTGGGCGGGCGGTTGACGAGATCCCGCGCGAAGAGGCAACCCGCGGCATAGGCGCTGCCGCTGGCGAGTCCCCTGCGGATCTCGGACCCGGCCGCGGCATCGTCCGCCAGGATCTTCCAGGTGCGCGGCGAAGGCTTCTTGTCCCGGCCCGTCTTCGCCTTCTCGGTGCCGGTCTCGAAGAGGGCGAGCTCGCTCCCCTCGACGCAGCAGCGGGCCACGGCCTCGGGCGTCAGTGCGCCCAGCGCGGTCCAGGGCAGGGCCAGCACGCAGCTGCGGGCCCCCAGCGTGCGGGCGCGCTGCGACGCCGCAGCCAAGGATCGTCGCAGGGACTGGGGGCTGATCTCGTCCGGCTTGCCGAGTCCCAGGACCAGCACCCAGGTGGCGGACGCGCCGCCGCCGGGCAAGAGGTGGAGCTTGCCGTCCTTGCCGTCGAAGACCTTGCCGTCGGCCAGGCTCGCGAGCCCGCCGATCTTCTTGTCCAGTTCGCGCCATGGCCCGAGCACGGGACGGTCCTTCTGGCTGGCGACTCCCACGACGAGCAGATCCGCGCGCGCTTGCGACGGCTTCACGGTTCCCGTACTCCAACGCATACCTGACATCTCCTTTGATCCCGTTGCCGATGAGGTGGGCGGCAGATCGCACGAAGGGGAATTGTAGCACCCTCCGGCAGGCCCGCCACACCATATTTACCCCGGCTCGCCGGCAGCGGCTGCGCACATGGCCCGGGACATACGATCCTTGTCCGGCACCCTGACATCGCCTATGCTCTCTCGAGATTCGGGGCGCGCGCTGGACCGGACGAGGCGGAGGGTGATGGCAATCGGCGGCAACAGGACGCTCAGACCGTGGCGCTGGGCCCTGCACTGGCAGATCGCGCTGGCGCTGCTGCTCGGGGTGGCCGCGGGTCTGGCCGCCGGCGAGCGCGAGATCGCCGGTTTCTCCCCCGTCTCGGCCTTCGCCTTCCTCGGCACGCTGTTTTTGCGCGCCCTGAAGATGGTCATCGTGCCGCTGCTGGCTGGCTCGATCATATCCGGCGTCGCCGGGCTCGGCTCGGCCCGCACGCTAGGCCGGCTCTTCGGCCGCACATTCGCTTGGTACATCTCGACCAGCCTGCTGGCCATCCTCACCGGGTTGCTGCTGGTCAATCTCATCCGTCCCGGGATCGTGGACGGCGTACCTGTCGGCCAGAGCATGGGGCTCGTGGCCGAGACCGCGGAGCTCGGCGAGGAGCTGGGTGGACGCGGTCCGGGGGATCTGGTCGACATCATCCTGCGCATGGTGCCGGAAAATCCCGTCGCCGCGGCCAGCGAGGGCCAGATGCTGCCGTTGATCTTCTTCTGCATGCTCTTCGGCGCGGCGCTGACCCTCCTGCCGCCGGACAAGCGCGAACCGCAGACACGATTCTGGGAGAGCCTCTTCGCGGTCATGATGACGTTGACCGGCTGGGTGATCCGCTTCACGCCCATCGGCGCCTTCGGCCTGATCGCCCGCATCGCCGCGACCAGCGGCCTGGAAGCCTTCGCCTCGCTGCTGCGCTTCGCCGCTACCGTGTTGCTGGCCCTGGCCATCCACGCGCTGATCGTGCTGCCGGTGCTGCTGCACCTGCTGGGCCGCATCGATCCGCGGCGGCACGCCCGGGTGATGGCCCCCGCGCTGATGACCGCCTTCACCACGCGCAGCAGCTCCGCCACGCTGCCGGTGACCATGGAGTGCGTCGAGAAGGGTGCCGGCGTGAGCAACCGCGTCACCAGCTTCGTGCTGCCCCTGGGCGCCACGGTGAACATGGACGGCACGGCCCTGTACGAGTGCATCTGCGCTCTCTTCATCGCACAGGCCTACGGTATCTCGCTGGGGCCGATGGACCAGTTCCTGGTGGTCGTCACCGCCCTGCTGGCGAGCATCGGCGCCGCGGGGATTCCCTCGGCGGGGCTGGTCATGATCTCGATCATCCTGTCCACGGTGGGGCTGCCGCTCGAGGGCGTGGCCCTGATCCTGGCGGTCGATCCCTTGCTGGACATGGTCCGCACCGCCGTGAACATCTTCAGCGATTCCTGCGGCGCGGCGGTGATCGCCCGCCGCGAGGGCGAAACGGATCTCTACCCCGATACATTGGAGTGACCCATGACCGACGATATCCCCGACGAAGGCGCCGGATTCCCGCCTGCTCCCGATCCCTATCGTGTCGGTGACGGCGGTCCGCCGCCGCAAACGCCGCGGGAGAACCTGCCCCCCTGGGAAGACCGTGCCCATTTCACGGTGGTCGCGGGATTCCTGAACACGATCCCGCAGGTGATGACGGCTCCGGGGCGCTTCTTCACGGACCACCCTGTCCGTCGCGGGCTGCTCGGACCGGTCACCTTCGGCGTCCTGATCGGCGTCATCTCGGCGATCGCGGAATGGGTCTGGTCGCACATCTTCACGGGATTCGAGCAGAACCTGCTCGGGCTGCTGGGCGAGGACTACGAGATCTCGGGCGCCGAGGCGTGGATCTCGGAGTTTGCCGAGGGCTTCGGGGTGCTGGTCAGCCCGGTGCTGGCCCTGATCGCCGTCTTCCTGGTGGCGGGTCTGGTCCATCTGGGGGTGATGCTCGCGGCCGCCGACCGCAACCGCGGCTTCGAGGCCACCCTGCGGGCCACGGCCTACGCCGGCGGCGCAACCATCCTGGCGCTGATCCCCATCTGCGGCGACGGCATCGGCAGCATCTGGGCGCTGGTGGTCGCCGTGATCGGCGTGCGCACCATGCACGGCATCGGCACCGGGCCCGCGCTGCTCGCCGTGCTGGCGCCGCTGCTGCTCTGCTGCTGCGGCTGCGTCGGCCTGATCGCCCTGATCGCCGGGCTCGCGGCCTCGTGAAGATCGGCCCGGAACGCGACGCCTTGCCGCGCCTGCTGGCCTTCGTCTACGCGCCCCTGGGGCTGGCGGTCCGGTGGCTGTTCGAGCACCCTGTCATCGACCTGGACCGTGTCGCCTGCCCGCTGCTACAGCACACGGGCATCGCCTGCCCCACTTGCGGCGGCACGCGCGCCGGTCTGGCCCTGGGTCGGCTGGATCCCGCCACCGCCTGCGCCGAGAATCCCCTGATCGCCCTGCTGCTGATCATGCTCGGTGCGTGGTTCGTCTACGCCGTCTTGGCCACGCTCCTGCCCTTTTTGCGAAGAACGGTGCGCTTCACGACGGGCGAATGGCGCGTACTGCGACTGCTGGCCGTGGGTGCAGTGATGGGGACCTGGGTCTACGAGATCATCCGCCACAGCCGCTGAGAGCCGCTTCGCCTCTCAGGCGCGCCGCGCCGGAGCGCGAAAAGCCGGGGCGGGGACCTCGCAGCCGACCGCCAGAAGGCGCGACCGCGCCGTCCCGTAGAATTCGCGCGCCGGCACGCGGGAGAAACCCAGCTTGATGTCGTCGAGCGTCTCCCCCGAGATGAACCGCTGGTGGTGCAGGAGCGTGGGCCGCCTGCCGCGGCTCTCCGTCTGGATCAGACGCCGGTGACTGCTGCTCAGCGTCGTGCGCGGCGTGTTGTTCTTGGCGGCGGACCAGATCAGATCGAGGATCTCCTCGCCCGCCACCAGGGGCGCATCCGTACGCTCGCGAAAAGCCTCCTGGATGGCCTCCGCCAGGGCCAGATCGGACCCCTTGCTCGTGAAGCGGGCCAGGTGCTTGTCGTAGGTGTCGAGGGCGTCCATGACGAAGGCGCCGAGCATGGCGTCGAAACCGTGCTCGGCGCCGATGCGGATCATGGCGAGGTCGTCACAGACGCCGTCGCCGGGCCGCCGGCGGAAATAGGCCTGGTCGTACAGCGGGTAGGACCAGACGGCGCCGTCGCGGTCCGGCATGACCACACCCAGACGTTCCAGATCGCGCAACGTCTCGTCGTCCCAGGGCGCGCTCCCCGGATCGACGATGCCGGTCAGGCGGAAACGCTCGCGATCCACGATGCGGATCTCGCCGCCCCCGAGCAGGTAGGGATCGCCGTCGAAGGTGCGGCCGCGCCAGGCCACGGTCATGCGGCGGTGCGCCTCGTCGTCCATGAAACCGGCCAGCACCATCCCGCGCAGGAAGTCACGCGTGTCGACCTCGACGCCGCGCAGGAAATCCACGCCGAGCAGTGGGCCGTCGGCTGTCTCCAGGCCCATGGTCCTCGTCGCCAGCCGCGCCAGGACGTGGTCGCGCACCGTCTCCACCAGGCGCGATCGCGCCTCGCGCACCCGGTCGCCCCTCATCTCGGGCCAGGTCCTCTCCAGTTCTGTGAGCACGCGGTCGAAAGTGGCCTCGCGGAAGACGAGCGGAGAGCCGTACTCGTCGGTGAACCAGCCGTGACCGTTTTGGGCGCGGCCTACAACCGACTGGGGCAGCAGCACGCGCAACACCTCCTGCGGGGCGGCGAAACGCTGGGCCAGCAGGAAATCGAAATCATCGTGGCATAGCTTGCGGAAGAGATCCTCGTTGCCCCGGATGGTGAGGTAGTTGATGCCGCGGGCGAAACGCTCGCGCCCGCCGCGGCGCTTGTCGCGACGCCTGTCGCGTCCGGCGCCGCGTCCGCCCAGGCGGTCGAGGATGGCCAGCACGCGCTCGGCGGCGCGGCGTGATTTCCTGAATCTGCCTTTCTTGCCCATGACGCAATACTAACTCCGCGTCGCACGGCCCGACAGGAACATGTTGGCCCCGGGAACCTCTCCGGACGGGAGAAGGCCGCCCCGTGAGGGGGCGGCCTTCTCCCGTCGTGCGCTGGATCTGTCCTACTCGAGTCCCGAGGCGCAGAAGGCGCACTTCTTGGCCTTGATGGGGATCGTCGAGAGACAGTGCGGGCAGTCCTTGGTGGTGGGCGCCGCCGGGGGCGCCACGTCCTCGCGCTTCAGCTTGTTGATGTTGCGGATGACCATGAAGACGGCGAAGGCCACGATGAGGAAGCTGATGATGGTGTTGATGAACACGCCGATGTTCATGGTGACCGCGCCGGCCTCCTGCGCCATGGTCAGGGTCTCGTAGGGACCCGCGGCTTCCGCGCCGGCCTTCAGCACGACGAAGAGGTTGGCGAAGTCGACGCCGCCGAGCAGCAGGCCGATGGGCGGCATGATCACGTCGGCCACCAGGGACTTGACGATGGTGCCGAAGGCAGCGCCGATGATGATACCGACGGCCATGTCGACCACGTTGCCCTTGATGGCGAATTCCTTGAACTCCTTGAACATGGTTGTACTTCCCTTCCATGTTTCGAGCGAAAAATGGTCAATCAAAATCAATTGAATGCCGCAACACGATAAGAATGATCGCAGATATTTGTCCACGAAATTAATTTTGTAATATGGTCAGCCGAGTTCCTTGATGACGTGTCGGGCGATGACCAGTCGCTGTATCTCGCTGGCGCCCTCGTAGATACGCGTCACGCGCACGTCGCGGTACCAACGCTCCACGTCGTATTCCTTCATGTAGCCGTAGCCGCCGTGGATCTGTACGGCCTCGTCGGCGGCGTAACCCGCCGCCTCGGTTGCCAGCAGCTTGGCCATGGCCGCCTCCTTGGTGAAGGGCCGGCCGGCGTCCTTCAACGTGGCGGCGTGCAGGGCGGTCAGGCGCGCCGCGTGCAGGCGCGCGGCCATGTCGGCGATCTTGTGGCGGATCACGTCCAGGTTCCACAGATGCTTGCCGAAGGCCTCCCGCTGGCCCGCGTAGCGCACCGTCGCCTCCAGGCAGGCGCGGCCGATGCCCAGGGCCTGGAAGGCGATGCCGATGCGGCCGCCGTCCAGCGCCTTCATGGCGATCTTGAAGCCGTCCCCCTCCGCGCCGAGCAGGCGCGTGGCGGGCACGCGGGCGCCGTCCATCTCGATGGTCACCGTGTCGCTGGCGCGCAGGCCCATCTTGTCTTCCTTCTTGCCGACGGTCAGACCCGGGGTCCCGCGCTCGACCAGGAAGGCATGGATGGCGTCGTAGCCCTTGGTGCCGGGAGTGCGGGCCAGGACCATGAAGAACTGCGCCCGGGCGCCGTTGGTGACGAAGATCTTCGAGCCGTCGAGGACATACGCGTCGCCGTCGCGGCGCGCGGTGGTCGCGAGCGCCACGGCATCGCTGCCCGCGTCGGGTTCGGTCACGCAGAAGGCGGCGATTTCGCCGGCGGCCATGCGCGGCAGGATCTCCGCCTTGATCGCCTCATTGGCGAACATGGCGATGGGATAGCTGCCCACGCTGTTGTGGACGCAGACCATGACCGATACGCCGGCGCTGACGGCCGACAGCTCCTCGACCACGAGGCCGTAGGTGACGGTGTCGGCGCCGAGCCCGCCGTACCGCTCCGGGAAGGCGAGGCCGAAGAAGCCGTTGGCCTTCATCTTCTCGACCAGTTCGCCGGGCATGTCGTTGTCGTCATCCATCCGCCTGGCGATGGGCGCGATCTCCTGCTGGGCGAAATCGCGCACCATGTCGCGAAACATGGTCTGCTGTTCGGTGAGGGAGAAGTCCATGGCAATCCTTCCGGCGACGCGTGCGTCGGTCGAGAGGCTCGTCCCCGGCGCATTAAAACAGGGTGTAGATGAAAGGCGCGACGGCCTGCCCCGAGAAGACAAGAAGGGTCAGGATCAACAGGACCACGACCGTGGGCACGATCCACCAGGCCTTGTTCTGTCTGGCGAAACGCCAGATCTCGCGCAGGAGACGTCCGGTGTGCAAGAACTTGCTCATGTCAACTCTATCCCCGGGCTCGGTCAGTCCAGCGGGAATTCCTCCCGCCAGTCGACAGCGCCGTCGATCCATTCCGGTTGCTCGGTCTTGTCGAGCAGATACCCTCCCAGGGCGAGGTAATCCATCTCGGTGCGCCGGAAACAACGGTAGGCATCGGACGGCGTGCAGACGATAGGCTCGCCGCGCACGTTGAACGACGTGTTGATGATTATGCCATAACCCGTGCGTTCGGCGAAGGCCTCGATGATCCGATGATAACGCGGATTGGTCCGGCAGTCCACAGACTGGATCCGAGCCGAGTTGTCGACGTGCGTGATCGCCGGCACGTCGGATCGCGCCTCGTTGACGCGGGCTATGATGTCCTGGTCGTCGTCCCTGGGGGCCGGCTCCCGACAGCGTTCGGCCCGGACCTGGGCCACGAGCAGCATGTAGGGAGAGGGACGGTCGAGTTCGAAATAGTCACCGATGCGCTCCACCAGGCACGACGGGGCGAAGGGACGGAACGACTCCCGGTACTTGATCTTCAGGTTCAGGAGCGACTGCATCTTCACGGACCGGGCGTCGCCGATGATCGAGCGGTTGCCCAGGGCGCGCGGGCCGAACTCCATACGTCCCTGGAACAGCCCCACCACGTTCTGCTCGTCGACCAGGGCGGCGATCTTCGCCTCCAGATCCCCGTCGTCCAGGTGTCGGTAGGGCAAGCCGTGCGCATCCAGCCATTCACCGATTTCCACGTCGGTGTAGGCCGGGCCGAGGTAGGCTCCCTGCATCCGGTCGTTCACGCCGTCGACCTGCCGCTCGTTGCCCAGCACGTGGTGCCACAGATGGAGCGCGGCGCCCAGGGCGCCGCCCGCATCGCCGGCGGCGGGCTGGATCCAGATGTCGTCGAAAGGCCCTTCCCGCAGCAGCCGTCCGTTGGCCACGCAGTTCAGGGCCACACCCCCGGCCAGGCAGAGATATCGTTCTCCGGTCACCTCGTGGGCATGGATCGCCTGCTTCAAGACGATCTCCTCGGTCACGACCTGGACCGACCGCGCCAGATCCATCTCGCGCCGCGTCAGCGGTGACTCGGGCGGGCGCGGCGGGCCGCCGAACAGGTCGGCGAAGCGCGCGTTGGTCATGGTCAGCCCGTCGAGATAGCCGAAGTAGTCCATGTTCAAGCGGAAGGAACCGTCCTCGCGGATGTCGATCAGGTGTTCCTTGATCGTGTCCACGTACCTGGCCCGGCCGTAGGGTGCCAGCCCCATGAGCTTGTACTCGCCGGAATTGACCCGGAAGCCCGTGAAGTAGGTGAAAGCCGAATAGAGCAAGCCCAGGGAGTGGGGAAAGTGCAATTCGTCGTGGAGGTCCAGGTAGTTGCCGCGTCCACGGCCGAGGGATGCGGTGGCCCACTCTCCCACGCCGTCGAGAACGAGGATCGCCGCGCTCTCGAAGGGGCTGGCGAAGAAGGCGCTGGCGGCGTGGGATTCGTGATGCTCGCAAAAGTAGAGCCGGTGGGTTTTGCCGACGCCCGCGGCTTGGAGTGACTGTTCGATGCTGGCCGAGATCCAGAGTTTCTCGCGCAGCCAGAGGGGGATCGCCATGAGGAACGATCTCGAACCGCGAGGCGCGACCGCGTAGTAGGTCTTCAGGATGCGCCCGAACTTGGTCAGGGGCTTGTCGTAGAAGACCACCGCGTCGATGCCGTCACCCACCGCCCCGCCTTCCGCCAGGCAGTACCGCACGGCATGGTGCGGGAAGGATGAATCGTGCTTGCGGCGGCTGAATCGTTCTTCCTGGGCGGCGGCGACGATCCTGCCGTCCTGGACCAGGCAGGCAGCCGAGTCGTGATAATAGGCGGATATCCCCAGGATGTTCACGCGGGGTCGCTCTCTCTGTTGCGGGTGACCGCACCCACCGGACGACGACGCTCACGAGCCTCGCGGTCCTCGCGTAGGAACTGGTCGCCGATGTTCTCGTCGCGACGCTTTTCCCGGCGCGGGATCCAGTAGGTCCAGATCCCGGGCAGGAACTCGCGGCGCAGGGGATCCTTGTGGCGAATCCGCAGGTAGACGGCGACCACGGCGAAAAAAACCACGTAGAGCGGCACCAGCAGGACGTAGGTCAGGAGCTTGCCCGCCATCCGGCCGATCGTACGCCCGCAGCCGTGGATGGGCCGGTAGCCGCGGGGCCAGAACGCGCCCAGCAGGGCGAAGACCGCGGCCAGGCCCCAGACGATCCTGGCCGGCAGATCGTGGCCGAAGACGCGGGCCAGCACGAAACCGATGACGACAAGGATCGCGGCCTGCAGGAACGCGGACCCGCGCATCGCACGCCGTGACGAGTCCCCCGCCGCGGACTCTGTCAGTCGCCAATTCCATGTAATTCTCGTCGCTTCGCGCATACGGGATCAGGGCCGTCCTTGGTATTCCATAACTCACTGTCACGAAGAAGGATACACGACTCGCAGCAACAAGTCAAGACGGTGTGAGGCTATGTGATGCCTCGGCCGCACTCCGGTCGGAGACGTCAGTCGTCGTCCGCGTCCCCCGCGTGCGGTATCCCGTCGCGAATCAACCACGCCGTGGGCAAGGCGGCTGCGATGGCCCTCGCCACGGCCTCATGACCGGCAGGAGACCAGTGGGCATCGTGCTGCAGGTAGGCGTCTTCGTATTGCTGCACAGCCGCGAGTGCCGGAGTCAGATCGATCTGCGGCACACCGTGCCGCCTTGCGATCTCTCGCGGCAGCGCGCGTAGCTCGCGGCTGAACCGGCGGGCGAACCAGCTGCCTGGCCCGCCGCTCAGGATCTGGTTGCGCTGGGGGACGACAACCATCAGCAGGGGCACACCGGTCTCCTCGCACTCGCCGTTCAGGCGGACCATCGACGCCTCCGCCAGCCTGCGGGCGTCGGCGCCGGCGTTGGCCAGGAACAGCTGCAAGCCGAGCGTGCGCTCGTCCAGTAGCGCGACCGTCCGGCTGCTGCGGGACAAACGCGAGAGCAACGCGTCCGGATCCTTTACCGCCGGCACGTAATCCCACAGCCGGTCGGGCGCGTAACGGGCAATGCGCAGCTCGTCGACGGGATCGTTGGCCAGACTGAAGGTTGCGATCACGATGTCGGGAGGCACATGCCGCCGGACGCGGCGCAGCATCTCGATCTGCTGGTACGGGCCGTAGCCGGGGATGCCGGCGTTGATTACCGTCAGGGTCGGATCGCCACAACGCCCGCGCAGGATCCGTTCGAGCTGGCGGGGAAAGGACTCCTCCTCCTCCACGCCCCAACCGAAGGCATACGAGTCTCCCAGTACGACGATGTGGAGGCCGTCCGGATCGATGTCGTATTCCGGACCGCGCAGGCCCCAGGCATTGGTCTCGATGACGACCGGCGAGTTGTCATCCTCGAAATCACCGGCGGCGTCGGGCGGGAAGATCCAGCCCAGCAACGAATCGTGATCGCAGATCAGGAATCCCCGGTCCGACATCCGGTTATCCGGATCCGCGGGCGCGGGCCCGGCCACGCGCAGGATCAATTCGCACGCCAGGAGCGCCAGCAGCAGGGGCAGAGCCGCCAGGAGCAATCGACCGCCCAGCCACTTCGCCTTCTTGCCGAAGGCTCTTCCCGGCGTTGCCCGCTGCATGCTTCATCTCCCGGTGTCCGGGGCGTGAGAGGCGCGGATCCGCACGAAGCGCCTGCCGGCGGGACCGCGACCCGACCGACGACTGCCTGCTAACGCAGCCTGTGTCCCGAGATCACGAGCCGCTGCGCCTCGCTGGTGCCCTCGTAGATCGAGGTGATCCTGGCATCCCGGAAATGACGCTCCACCGGGAACTCCTTGCTGTAGCCGTTGCCCCCGAAGACTTGAACCGCCTCGTTGGCGATCCAGTTGGCGGCCTCGCTGGCGTAGAGCTTGGCCATGGCCGATTCCTCGGAGTAGCGCTCGCCCCGGTCCTTGAGATTGGCCGCACGCAGGGTCAACAGCCGCGCCGCCTCGTAGCGGGTCGCCATGTCGGCGATCTTCCACTGGATGGCCTGGAACTTGGCGATGGGCTTGCCGAACTGGTGGCGCTGCTTGGCGTAACCGACCGAGGCCTCCAGCGCCGCCCTGGCGATGCCCAGGGCCTGCGCGGCGATGCCGATACGCCCGCCGTCGAGGGTCGACATGGCCACCTTGAAGCCGGCCCCGTCCGGCCCGAGCTGCTGGTCGGCGGGGAGGCGCACGTTGTCGAAGGCCAGCTGGGCGGTGTCCGAGGCGCGGATGCCCAGCTTCTTCTCCTTGCTGATCACGGCGAAGCCCTCGCGGTCGGTCTCCACGATGAAGGCGTGGATGCCCTTGTGCTTCAGCTCGGGAGCGGTCTGGGCGAAGACGATCAGCACGTCGGCGTTGGCGCCGTTGGTGATGAAGTTCTTCATCCCGTTCAGGACCCATGCGTCGCCGTCCCGCACGGCGCGGGTCTGCTGGTTGGCCGCGTCGGTGCCGGCGTCGGGCTCGCTGAGGCAGTAGGCGCCCAGTTTCTCGCCCCGCGCCAGCGGAGCGAGGAACTTCTGTTTCTGCGCTTCGGTCCCGTAGGTTTCCAGGGGCCAGCAGACCAGCGAGTTGTTCACGGACATCACGACGCCCGTCGACGCGCAGGCGGCGGAGATCTCCTCCATGGCCAGCACGTAGCAGACCATGTCGAAGCCGGCGCCGCCGTACTGTTCAGGGACGTTCATGCCCAGGAAGCCCAGCTCGCCGAGCTTCTTGACGGCCTCGGCGGGAAAGTGCTCGTCGCGGTCCCACCTGGCGGCGTGCGGCGCCAGCTCCTTCTGGGCGAAGTCGCGGGCCGCGTCGCGGATCATGCGCTGCTGTTCGGTCAGTTGGAAATCCAAGGCGGTCCTCCGTTATTCGTAATCGTAGAAGCCCTTGCCGGATTTGCGGCCGAGATGGCCCGCGTCCACCATCCGCCGCAGCAGCGGGCAGGGACGGTACTTGCTGTCGGCGAAGCCCTCGTACAGGACCTCCATGATGTCCAGGCAGATGTCCAGGCCGATGAAGTCGGCCAGGGTCAAGGGGCCCATGGGATGTGCCATGCCCAGCTTCATCACCGTGTCTATCGCGTTGCGGTCGGCCACGCCCTCCATCAGGCAGGTGACCGCCTCGTTGATCATAGGCATCAGGACGCGGTTGGCTATGAAACCGGGATAATCCGCGACCGCCACGGGTACCTTGCCCAGATCCCTGCTGATCTGCATCACCTGCTCGAGCACGGCCGGGTCGGTGGCCTGGCCGCTGATCACCTCGACGAGTTTCATGATGGGCACCGGATTCATGAAGTGCATGCCGATGACCTTCTCGGGACACCTGGTGCAGGCTGCGAGCTTGGTGATGGAGATGCTCGAGGTGTTGGACGCGAGAATGGCGTCGGGCTTGCAGACCCGGTCCAGCTTCTCGAGGATCCCCCGCTTCACCTCGAAACTCTCGAAGACGGCCTCGACCGCCAGGGCGGCGTCCGCCGCGGCGTCGAGGGTGTCGGAGGTGGCGATGCGGCCCAGGGTGTCCGCCTTGTCCTGTGCGGAGATCTTCTCCTTCTTGACCAGCCGGTCCAGGTTCTTGTCGATGGTGCTCAACGCCCGCTGCAGGGCGTCCGCGCTCACGTCGATCAGGGTCACGTCGTGCCCGCACTGGGCGAAGACGTGGGCGATGCCGTTGCCCATGGTCCCGCCGCCGATCACCGCGACCTTCATGCTTTTCCTCCGTTCTCTGCCATAACTAATTGTTATTCAACCAATTACAAACTCGCTACCTGCTGACGGACATGGCCACCGCATCGCCGCCGCCCAGACAGAGGGCCACCAGGCCGTCCTTGACGTCCCGGTCCTCCATGGCGTGGATCAGGGTCACCAGGCAGCGCGTGCCCGACGCCCCGATGGGATGGCCGAGGGCCACGCCGCCGCCGTGCACGTTCACCTTCTCGGCGGGCAGCCCGAGCTCGTCGATCACCGCGACGGCCTGGGCCGCGAAGGCCTCGTTCAGCTCGTAGAGGCCGTAGTCGCCCGCCGTCTTGCCGGCTTTCCGCCAGACGTTCTTCACCGCGCCGACCGGCGCCATCATCACCCACTCGGGATCGACCGGGCCGGTGCCGTAGGCCTCGACGACGGCCTTCACGGACAGCCCGTTCTCCGCGGCGAAGGATTCGCCGCACACGAGGACGGCCGCGGCGCCGTCGTTGATGGTCGAGGCGTTGCCGGGCGTGACGGTGCCGCCGTCGCGCTTGAAGGCGGGGCGCAGCCTGGCCAGCGACTCGGCGGTGGTGCCGGCGCGCGGGCCCTCGTCGGCGTCGATGACCACCGGGTCGCCCGTGCGCTGGGGAATCTCCACCGGCACGATCTCGGCCTTGAACTTGCCGGCCTCCATCGCAGCGACCGCCTTGGCCTGGCTCTCGGCCGCGAACGCATCCTGGCGCTCCCGCGACACCTCGTACTTGCTCGCGACGTTCTCCGCGGTCATGCCCATGTGGAAGTCGTTGTACACGTCCCACAACCCGTCGTGGACCATCAGGTCGGTGACCTGGCGGTGGCCGAGCCGCATGCCGTCGCGGGCGTCGAACAGGGCGTACGGGATCTGGCTCATGTTCTCCATGCCGCCTGCCACGGCGCAGCGGATGTCCCCTGCCTTGATGGCCTGCGCCGCCGCCATGACCGTCCGCAGGCCCGAACCGCAGACCTTGTTCAGGGTGTAGGCGCTGACGCTCGTGGGCACGCCGGCGTAGATGGCCGCCTGGCGCGCCGGGTTCTGACCCAGGCCCGCCTGGACCACGCAGCCCATTATCACCTCGTCGATTCTGGCGGGATCGAGGCCGGTGCGGTCGAGCAGGCCCTTGATGGCCGCGGCGCCCAGACGGCTGGCCTTGAGCGATTTCAAGCCGCCCTGGAACTTTCCGATGGGCGTGCGCACCGCTCCGACTATGACGACTCTCTCGCTCATGACGGGACCTTTCGTCGCGTGTTCGAAACTCGGTCAATCCGCAAGCACGTTGCGGGCGATGACCATGCGCTGGATCTCGCTGGTGCCCTCCCCGATTGTGCACAGCTTGGCGTCGCGGTACATGCGCTCCACCGGATACTCGCGGCAGAAGCCGTAGCCGCCCAGGATCTGGATGGCGTCGTAGGTGACCTTCATGGCCATCTCGCTGGCGAAGAGCTTGGCCTTCGCCGACATGTCCGCGAATGGCTCGTGGGCGTCCTCCAGGCGGCAAGCCTCCCGTATCAACAAGCGCGCGGCATCGATCTGGGTGCTCATGTCCGCCAGCATGAAGCCGACGGCCTGCTGCTTGGCGATGGGACGGCCGAACTGCACGCGTTTCTTGGCATAGTCGCGCGCCACCGCGAAGGCGCCCTCGGCGATGCCCAGGGCCAGCGAACCGATGGAGATGCGGCCGCCGTCAAGCGTCTCCAGGAAATAACGGAAGCCCGCGCCCTCTTCCCCCAACAGGGCGTCGGCGCCGATACGCACATCATCGAGCACCAGGGGCGCCGTGTCCGAGGCGCGCATGCCGAGCTTGTCCTCCTTCTTCTCCACCGTGAAACCGGGTGTGTCGGCGGGAACGATGAAGGCGGAGATGCCCTTGCCGGGCGGCTGATCCGGATCGGTCACGGCGGTGATGATCAGGGCGCCCGCGTAATGCGCATTGGTGATCCACTGCTTGCTGCCGTTGAGGATCCACTGGCCGCCGTCGCGCACGGCCGTGGTCTTGGTGCCCCCGGCGTCGCTGCCGGCCTCGGCCTCGGTGAGGCCGAACGATAGCAGGAACTCGCCCTGGCAGGCAGGCTTGAGCCAGCGGTCCTTCTGCTCCGGCGTGCCGTACGCGTGGATGGGCCAGCAGCCGAGGCTGTTGTGCGCCGCGACGGTCAGCCCGTGGCTGGCGCAGACCTTGCCCAGCTCCTCGACGACCAGGGAATAGCAGAGGGCGTCCAGCCGCGTGCCGCCGGCTTCGGGCGGCACCGCCAGGCCGAGCAGACCGAGCCGGCCCATTTCCCTGACGGTCGCCTCCGGGAACTCGCCGGTCTCGTCGATCTTCGCGGCGATGGGCGCCAGCTTGCTGCGCGCGAAATCGCGGGTCATGTCCCGGATCATCTTCTGGTTCTCGTTCAGGACCATCGTACCTCCGCGAGTTGGCGGGGGGTGCCCAGGTGTGGGATGTGCGGTTCGGCGCGGAACGTCTCGGGCGGACGGGCCGGAGGCCGCTTCCGCAAGGTCGGTGAGCGTACCGCAACGTCCTCGCGTTGTGAAGGAATTTCTACGCGCAGTTGCAATCGTTGCATGCAGATATGCGGGCGGGCGCCCCTTTCGGAGCGCCCGTTCCGCGTTTCCCGAACCCCCGTGCGGATTCAACGATAGTCGTTTTTCACCTGGCCCCAGCTGCTGCTCTCGTCGGCGACGAGACCGGCGCACGTGTTGATCTCGCCCGGCGTCGGCAGGCAACCGGTGCCGGGCGGCTCCTGGGCGCCGCCGTAGGGATGCAGCCCGTCGCACAGCACCCAGACGTCCTCGGGCAGGAAGCGGGCCAGCGAGCGGTCGTCGACGCCGGCGTGATCGGGGTAGATCAGGGCGTCCACCAGCGTCGACGCCCCTTCCAGGGGATGGCCGAGATAGAGTTCGAGCATGTCGCCGGCATTGTTCAGGCTGAGGCCGGTCGCCGACAGTCCCTCCGCCGCTTGCCAGGCCAGGGCGTCGCTGCCGAGGAACAGGGCGGTCTCTCCCGCGGCCAGCGTGCCCGAGAAACGGATCTGGGGATCGTCGCCCAGCGCGTCCCTGAGATAGTAGGCGTCGAGGTCCACCGGGCCGGGTCCGGTATTGATCACTTCCACCCACTCGTCGCCGCGGCTGTCGATCTCGCCGTCGGCGTCCCAGTCGCTGGCCGGGTCGGGCAGGACCTCGGAGATGAGCACGGCCGCGTTCGCGCTGCCCGAGAACCAGAGCAGCGCGGCGGGACAAACGACCAGCGACTGCAGAACCGCCACGAGGACCGCATCGAGAAAGAATCGACTTCTCAAGAATGGCATACCGCCTCCTCGCAATACTGGTAAGAGAGGTGTTCCATGACGGGAGGTCAGGCCATGCAGCAGAAAGCGTACCCGCTGGAAAGCGGGGCTGCGGGTGACGCCGCGCACGCGGACCGGGCCGGGAATTGACAGGCGGGTGCGTCACCGTCAATCGACGTTGTCGCTGCCGCGTGCGCAGAGGAAACGGGCAGGCTCGCCCCAGGCGGCGCCGAAGACGGTTCCGGCCAGGTCTCGGCGCCGGCGGGCCCCGGCACCGCCCGCGTTGGGGGCGGCGGCGTAGCCGACGGCGACTGCGGTGATCACGTCGTACTCTCCGGGCACCCGGAAGGCTGCGCGCGCCGCTTCGGGATCGATGCCGCCCATCTGGTGGACGGTCAGCCCGCGCGTCGCCGCCTCGATGCTCAACATCGCGACGGCCTGTCCGAGATCGTAGAGGGCCTTGCCGTTGGGCTTGCCGTTGCGCGCGAAGGACCGGGCGGCCACGGCGAAGAACAGGGCCCCGGCATCCTGCGCCCAGGCGCGATTGGCGTCCACGAGACAGGCCAGCGCACGGCCGAAAGCCGCCTCGTCGTCCCTCGTGACCGCGACGAAGCGCCACGGCTGCTCGTTGTAGCTTGACGGCGCCCAGCGTGCGGCCTCGAAGAGGGAGCGCAGGTCTGCCGGCGGCACGGGGCGCGGCTCGTACGCATGGGGGCTCCAGCGATCGGCAATGACGTCCAGGATCGGATGGCCGGTGCGGGCGCGCATGTCCATGTGTCTCTCCCTCGCTCAGGCCAGGTCGAAGGTCAGGAACTCGGCGGTCTCCGCCGCGCCGATGATGATGTCGCCGGGGCCGGCGGCGCTGGCGCCGTCGCCGGCGCCCAGGCGCGTCCCGTTCACGTCGAGCGCGCCATCGACCAGTTGCAGCCAGGCGTGACGGCCGGGTGCGAGGGCATAGGTCAGGTCCCGGCCCCGTTCCAGGACGCTGGCGTGGATCAGGCCGTCCTGGTGAACCCGCAAAGCCCCGCCCTCGCCCGTGGGCGAGACGATGGTGCGGAATCGGTTCAGCTTGTCCGGGACGGCAAAGGCTCGCTGCGCGTGCGAGGGCGCCAGCCCGCGCCGCGCGGGGTGGATCCAGATCTGCAGCAGGTGGGCCGTCTGGTCCCGCGAGGCGTTGATCTCGCTGTGCTCGACGCCGGTGCCCGCGGACATGCGCTGCACCTCGCCCGCGCGCAGCACGCTCGTGTTGTCCATGCTGTCGCGGTGCTCCAGGGCGCCGGAGATCATGTAGGTGACGATCTCCATGTCCCGGTGCGGATGCCTGCCGAAACCCCTGGCCGGCGCGATCCAGTCCTCGTTGATCACGCGCAGCTGCCGGAATCCCATGTGCGCGGGATCCCTGTAGTCAGCGAAGGAGAAGGTATGCCGCGTGCGCAGCCAGTCGTGGTCGGCCCCGCCCCTCTGGCCGGACGGTCTCAAGGTCAGTTCCATGATCGCTCCAGGGCGCCGGGCCCGGGGCCGACGCGACGAGGCAGAGGCGTGCCGGTGAATACGGGCCACCGGATCGCATAGATTGTAAGTCAAAAAGGGGGAGACGGCTTGCCGGAAGCTCAGTCCCGCGCGGCGGCGAGGATGCGCAGCGCGGCCTGCGTCGGCGGCATGCGGCCCTCGCGCACCGCGGTCTCGATCTGCGGCAACAGGGAGCGGACGGCCGCGTGGCCGCGCAGGTCGCTCATCATGCGGTCCTCCACCATGGACCACATCCAGCGCAGCTGCTGGTCCCGTCGCCTGCTCTCCAGCGAGCCATCTTCCGTGAGCGTTTCACGATGCCGCACCACGGCGTCCCACAGCTCATCAAGTCCGGTGCGCGCGAGCGCGCTGACGGTCAGCACCGGCACCCGCCAGCCGGCGTGGAGGGGGCGCATGAAATGCAGGGCCTGCCGCAGGTCGTTGGCGGCCAGGGCGGCGGCCTCGGTGTTGGCGCCGTCCGCCTTGTTGACCGCGATGATCTCCGCCAGCTCCATCACGCCCCGCTTGATGCCCTGCAACTCGTCGCCGGCGCCGGCGATGGTCAGCAGCACGAAGACGTCCACCATCTCCGCCACGACCGTCTCGCTCTGGCCCACGCCCATGGTCTCGACGATCACCACGTCGAAGCCGGCAGCCTCGCACAGCAGCATGGTCTCGCGTGTCTTGCGGGCCACGCCGCCGAGGGTCCGCGCACTGGGAGACGGACGGATGAAGGCGCGGGGATCGGTGGACAGGTCGGCCATGCGGGTCTTGTCGCCGAGGATGCTGCCCCCGGTCACGAGGCTGCTGGGATCGATGGCCAGGACCGCCACCTGGTGCCCGGCCGACGTCAATTGGGTGCCCAGGGCGTCGATCAGCGTGCTCTTGCCGGCACCGGGCACCCCCGTCAAGCCCACGCGGTGGGCGCCGCCGGTGCGCGGCAGCAGTGCCGCCAACACCTGCTGGGCCAGCGACTGGTGATCGGCGCGGCTGCTTTCGATCAGCGTGATCGCGCGTCCGAGCACGGCACGGTCGCAGGCCTCCACGCCCGCGACGTAATCGTCGAGCGAGAGGCCGTTCACCTTGCGCGGCGCGTCGTTCACCCGCGTTTCACCTCTTCGAGCTTCCGCATCAGGTCCTTCGCGGCGTCGGCGATGACGGTGCCGGGTGGGAAGATGGCCGCCGCGCCGGCCGCGCGCAGGGCGTCGTGGTCCCCGGGAGGGATCACGCCCCCGGCCACGATCAGGATGTCCGGGCGGCCGAGCCGCACCAACTCGGCCTTGAGTGCCGGCACCAGCGTGAGATGCCCGGCCGCCAGCGAGCTGACGCCGACCACGTGCACGTCGTTCTCGACGGCCTGGAGCGCCGTCTCCTCCGGCGTCTGGAACAGAGGACCCACGTCGACGTCGAAGCCCATGTCGGCGAACGCCGTGGCGATCACCTTCTGGCCGCGGTCATGGCCGTCCTGGCCCATCTTGGCCACGAGAATGCGCGGGCGGCGTCCCTCGCGCTCGGCGAAGTCCTCCACCTGCCTGCGCACGCCGGTCATGTCGTCGTTGGCTGTGCCCATTTCTCCGCTGTACACTCCGCTCACGGTGTTCACGGCCGCCCGGTGGCGCCCGAAGACGCGTTCCAGCGCCGCGCTGATCTCGCCGACGGTGGCGCGCGCCCGCGCGGCCTCTACCGACAGCGTCAGCAGGTTGCCTTCTCCCGTCCCCGCGCTGCGGGTCAGGGCCGAGAGCGCCGCGTCCACGGCCGACGGGTCCCGGTTCTCCCGCAGTTCGCGCAGGCGCGACAGTTGCGCCTCGCGCACCTGCGAATTGTCCACCCTCAGGACCTCGACCTGTTCCGGCTCGTCGGGCACGTATTTGTTCACGCCCACGACGGTCTGCCGTCCCGAATCGATGCGCGCCTGGGCGCGGGCGGCCGCCTCCTCGATGCGCAGCTTGGGGATGCCGGCCTCGATGGCCCGCGCCATGCCGCCCAGCTCCTCCACCTCGACGATGTGGGTCCAGGCCCGCTGCGCCAGTTCGTGGGTCAGACGCTCCACGTAGTAGCTGCCGGCCCAGGGATCCACCGTGCGGCAGGAGTCGGTTTCCTGCTGCAGGTAGAGCTGCGTGTCGCGCGCGATGCGCGCCGAGAAGTCCGTCGGCAACGCCAGGGCCTCGTCCAGGCTGTTGGTGTGCAGCGACTGGGTATGTCCGTGCGCCGCCGCCATGGCCTCGAGGCAGGTGCGCGCGACGTTGTTGAAGACGTCCTGGGCGGTCAGGCTCCAGCCGGAGGTCTGACAGTGCGTGCGCAGCGACATGGACTTCGGGTTGCGCGGCCCGAATCCCTTCACCAACCGGGCCCAGAGCAAGCGCGCGGCGCGGAGCTTGGCCACTTCCATGAAGTAGTTCATCCCCACGGCCCAGAAGAATGACAGGCGCGGGGCGAAATCGTCAACCGCCAGTCCGGCCGCCAGTCCGGTGCGGATGTACTCGACGCCGTCGGCCAGCGTGTAGCCCAGCTCCAGATCTGCCGTCGCGCCGGCCTCCTGCATGTGGTAGCCGGAGATGGAGATGGAGTTGAAGCGGGGCATGTGCTGCGCCGCGTAGGCGAAGATGTCGCCGACGATCCGCATGCTCGGCACAGGTGGATAGATGTAGGTGTTGCGGACCATGAACTCCTTGAGGATGTCGTTCTGGATGGTCCCCGCCAGCTTCTCCCGGGGCACGCCCTGCTCCTCGGCGGCCACGATGTAGAGGGCCATCACCGGCAGCACGGCCCCGTTCATGGTCATCGACACGCTCATGCGGTCGAGCGGGATGCCGTCGAAGAGGATGCGCATGTCCAGGATCGAATCGATGGCCACGCCGGCCATGCCCACGTCGCCGACCACGCGCGGGTGGTCGGAATCGTAGCCGCGATGGGTCGCCAGGTCGAAGGCGATCGAAAGCCCCTTCTGCCCCGCCGCCAGGTTGCGGCGGTAGAAGGCATTGCTCTGTTCGGCGGTGGAGAAGCCGGCGTACTGACGGATGGTCCAGGGATGGCGCGTGTACATGCTGGCGTAGGGCCCGCGCAGGAAGGGAGGTGCGCCCGGCACCGTGCGCAGGTGGTCCAGACCCTCGAGATCCGCCGAGGTGTAGAGCCGCTTGACGTCGATGCCCTCGGGCGTCGTCCAGACTGGCACGGCGGCGGGCGCATCGCCGGCGCCCGCTTCTCCCTGGAGGGACAGCTCGGCGAAGTCGGGGAACCCGCTCATCGGCCCACCTCCAGCGTCCGGTGCAGGTCGCGCAGGGCGTCCAGGACGTCGCACCCCTGGTACAGCGCGGCGCTCACGCCCGCGGCGCGCCAGCGGTCCTCCAGTGCGCCCAGTCTTCCCGCCACGAGCAAGGAGGCGGCGCCCGCGTCCCTCAGCGCGGCGGCGACCGCGGGGCCCATCCCGGCGTACACCTCGTCGGACGAGCAGACGACGGCCACGCGGGCGCCGCTCTCGCGGAAGGCCGCCGCGGCCTCCTGCGGATCGGTGAAACCGTCGTTGGGCGGCGCCTCGATGCCGCCCGCCGCCAGGGCGTTGCGGATCCAGGACGCCCGCGCGTTGTGCTGCGCGAGGGTGCCGAGGTTGCAGATGAAGGCGCGGGGGCGGGCTCCGGTGCGCGCCATGTGCGCGTCGGCGGCGTCCCGGAGGACCTCGAAGGGTTCCGCGGTGCGGTGCAGGGCCAAAGGGTCGATGGGGTCGTGCGCTGCGCCGTCCTCACCCGCCAGCCGCAGCCCGGCGGGCGTCCCGCCGGGAGGCGGCGCCGGCCGCGTACGGCCCACGGGGGTTTCGTCCAGAGCGGGGAATTCACTGATGCCGGTGACGGGCTCCAGGCGTCTGGCCACGTCGCGCTCCCTGGCCCGCTGCACCTCGGCGATGCTCGTCTGGACCCACCCGTCGCGCAGGCCGGCGACGAGGCCTCCCCGACGCTCCACGTCCTGGAACAGGGCCCAGGCTCTCGCGGCGAGCTCGGCGGTGCGCCGTTCCAGGTGCCAGCAGCCGCCGGCGGGATCGACGACGTGTCCCAGGTGCGATTCCTCCTGCAGGATGACCTGCACGTTGCGCGCGATGCGACGGCTGAAACCGTCGGGCACGTTGATCGCCGCGTCGAAGGGGGCGACGGTGACCGCGTCCGCGCCGCCGGTCACGGCCGCGAAAGTCGCCGTGGTGACGCGCAGCATGTTCACCCAGGGATCGTGCCGGGTCATCATGCGCGCCGAGGTGCGGGCATGCAGCCGCATGCGCTGGGCGGACGGGCCGCCCCCGCAGGCCGCCACGATCCGGCCCCAGAGCGTGCGCGCCGCCCTCAGCTTGGCGATCTCGCCGAAGATCTCGCCGGTGACGGCGAAGCAGAACTGGATCTGGGCGGCCGCCGCATCGATGCCCAGGCCGCGGGCGTCCATGGCCCTCAGATAGGCCAGCGCCTCGGCCAGGGTGAAGGCCAGCTCCCGGGCTTCGTCAGCCCCGGCGTTGTGGAACGGGCAGGACTTGGCGCTCACCGCGCGTACGCCGCGCGACCCGGAGGCCGTCTCCGCCGCGAGGGCGGCCATGTCGTCGAGGAGTTCAGCCAGACCGACGGGGAGGTTGCCGCCCACGCACCAGGAGCCGATCGGGTCCGCCTGATGGGCTCCCAGGGCCTTGTCGTCAGCGAGATCGCGCCGGCGCCGGATCTCCCGCAGCAGGGCGGACACGGGCCTGAAGCGCGGTCCCGACTCGAGCGCGAGCGGCACCAGCGCCAGGTCGACGCCCGCGAGCACGCGGTCCAGGTCGTCGACCGAACGCACGGCCACGCCTTCGACGCCGGCGGGGTCCAGCTTCAACAGCACCGACGTGGCGCCGCGGGACAGGTCTTGCAGGATCTGCGCATTGGCGACCGCAGGTTCGGGATGGGTGTATTCGGGGCGAACGTCCCAGGTCGGCTCCCCCCGCGGGTCGCAGCCGCCGCGCGTATGGGGGGCCGCGCCGGGCCGGCCGGTGGGATCACCGGCGGCGGCCCAGTCCTCGGCCGTGTAGAGGGGCTGGATGTCCAATCCCGCGCGGCTGGTGCTCACCAGTTCGGTCCAGGGCCTGCCCGCGAGATCGGCGGCGACCAGCTCGCGCCATCGCGCGGCGGTGGCCGGCGCGAAATCGTCGGTGAGCCTGTAGAGGGCATCCGGCATGTCAGTCTCCCCGATTGACGAGTGGGGTACATGGCGACGCGCGAGGCTTCCGCCGGAACGTTAGGCAGGCTCCCGTTCCTTCGCAAACACCAATCGCCGGGCGATCCCGGCCTCAACCATCATCCGGCCGCATGAGCGCCGCGCGGAGGATCTCCGCGGTCAGACGCGGATCCGCGCGTCCGCCGGTGGCGGCCATCACGCGGCCGGTCAGCCAGTCGGCGACGCCCGCCTTGCCCGCCCGGCAGAGAGCTGCCTGCTCGGGGTATGTCGCGATGACGCGCGCGATCACCGACGACAGGTGCTCCCGGTCCCCGATCAGGCCCATTCCCGCGCGTGCGATCGCGTCCGCGGCCGTCGCCCCTTCCGCGACCATCGTGGCGAAGGCGGCCTTGGCGGCGCATAGGCTCAGACCGCCCCGGGCGACCCGGCGCAGCAGCGCCGCGGCTTCGTCCGGAGGCACGGGAAATTCCGCCACGTCCACACCGGTCTCGCCGCAGAGGCGCAGGACCTCGCCCGTCACCCAGTTGGCGCAGGCCCGTGCGTCGTCGACCGTCTCGGCCATCGCCTCGAAATAGACGGCCAGGGCCGACGACTCGCAGAGCGTCGCCGCCACGTCGCCCGCCAGACCCAGCTCCCTCACATAGCGCAGTTCCCTGGCCGCGGGCAACTCCGGCAACTCCCGGCGGATCGATGCGAGCATGGCCTCGTCCACGACCAGCGCCGGCAGATCCGGCTCGGGGAAGTACCTGTAGTCGCTCGACCGCTCCTTGGCGCGCTGGAAGACCGTTGCGCCGCGGCGCGCGTCCCAGCCGCGGGTCTCGGCGGCGACCGCGGTCCCGCCGGCCAGCCGTGCGCCCTGGCGGGCTATCTCGTGGTCGAGCGCCTTGCGGACGCCGCGCAGGCTGTTGAGGTTCTTCAGTTCCACGCGCGCGCCGGTCGGCGCTCCCGGCGCGGGCCGCAGCGAGATGTTGGCGTCGCAGCGCAGGTTGCCCTTCTCCATGTCGCCGTCGCAGACGTCGAGCGCCCTCAGCAGACGCCTCAACTCGCGCAGGAAGAGACGCGCCTCCTCCCCGGAGCACAGCTCGGGCCGGGTCACGATCTCGGCGAGGGGCACGCCCGCGCGGTTGAAGTCCACGCCACGGCCCGACCTGGCGCTCAGCATCTTGCCGGCGTCGTCCTCTAGATGGATCCTCTCGAGGGGAATCGTCCGGCGCGCGCCGAGGGGACCGATCTCGAGCCAGCCCCCCTCGCAGAGAGGCTCGGCGTGCTGCGTGATCTGGTAGTTGCGCGGCAGGTCCGGATAGAAGTAGTTCTTGCGCGCGAAACCCGAGCGGGTCCTGATGCGGCAACCGAGCGCCGCACCCAGGCGCAGGGCCAGCCTGACCGCGCTCCCGTTCAGGACCGGCAAGGAGCCCGGCAGGCCCAGGCAGACGGGACAGGTGCGGCTGTTGGGCCGTGCCCCGTATTCGTGCCGGCAGCCGCAGAAGATCTTGGTCCGCGTGCGCAGCTGGGCGTGCACTTCCAGGCCGATGACGGGTACGGGGTTCACGCGGCACCCTCCGCGCGGAAGCCGCGGGCGCGTTCGACCGCGGCCCCCAGGGTGAACAACGTCTCCTCGCCGAGCGCCGGTCCCGTGAGTTGCAGGCTCAGCGGCAGGCCGTCGCGGTCGCGTCCCGTCGGCACGGTCAGCGCCGGCAGACCCGCCAGGCTCGGTCCGACCGTGAAGACGTCGCTGCGGTACATCAGCAGAGGATCGTCCACCTTCTCGCCCAGGGGGAAGGCCGCCGTCGGCGCGGTGGGGGTGGCGATCGCGTCGCAAGCGGCCAGGGCCGTCCGGTACACCCCGGTCACGAGCTGACGGGCGCGCCGCGCCCTCTCGTAGTGGGCGTCCCTGTATCCGGCCGACAGGACGAAGGTGCCCAGCAGGATCCTGCGCTTGACCTCGCGGCCGAAGCCGGCCGCCCGCGTGCCGGCGGTCATGGCCGCGTAATCGTCTCCCCGCCCGCGTTCGCCGAAGGCCACGCCGTCGAAGCGCGCGAGATTGGCGGACGCCTCGGCCGCGGCGATGACGTAATACGCCGCCAGCATGACCTCGGAGTCGGGCAGCGCGATGTCGACGACGGCGACACCCTCTCCCCGCAGGGCGTCCAGCGACGCGTCGAAATCGGCGACCGTGTCGGCGTCGGCCAGCGCCAGCAGGTCGCGGGGCACCCCGATGGTCAGCCCCGCGGCGGGACGGGCCGCCGCCGCCAGGGGGGCGCCGACCGAAGCGTCGAGGCTGGTGGCGTCGTAGTCGTCCCGGCCCGCGACGACGCCGTAGACAGCGGCACAGTCGGCGACGGTCGGCGCCAGGGGTCCGATCTGGTCGAGGGACGAGGCGTAGGCCACCAGGCCGTAACGCGAGACCCTGCCGTAGGTGGGACGCAGCCCGGCCACACCGCAGCAGTGGGCCGGCTGGCGCACGCTGCCACCGGTGTCGGAACCGAGGGCGAAGAAGGCCAGCCCGGCGGCGACGGCGGCGGCAGCGCCGCCGCTCGAACCGCCCGGCACGCGCGTCGTGTCGTGGGGATTGCGGGCCGGACCGACCGCCGAATGCTCGGTCGACGACCCCATGCCGAATTCATCCATGACCGTGGCGCCGAGGATCTGCGCACCGGCCTCCCGCAGGCGCGCCACGGCCGTGGCATCGTAGGGGGGGCGCCAGCGAGCCAGCAGCCGCGATCCGCAGTCGGTGATCCTGTCGCGCACGCAGATGTTGGCCTTGACCACGCCGCCGATCCCCCACAGCGGGGCCGCGTCCAGGGGCGGCGGCAGGCCTCGCGCGGAGGGCGCGTCCGCCTCGCCGGACCGCCACGTGAAACAGTTGAGCTCGCCGCCGCGCGCCTCGCCCTCGGCGCGCAGCCGGGCGTCGAGTTCGGCTGCGGAC
>JAHIYU010000143.1 GCA_018814885.1 bacterium
CGAGAGCCGGGAACCCCATCGGCTCACGTCCTACGCCCACGAGGTCTCCGGCCTGTTCCACCAGTTCTACCACAACTGCGTGATCCTCGGCGAGGAGCGGGACATGACAGAAGCGCGGCTCCACCTGTGCCTGGTCACGCGCAAGGTGCTGCGCAACGTGCTGGACCTGATCGGCATCGACGCGCCGGAACACATGGGAGAGAAGGACTGACATGTCGATCCTGGTCGTGGGCTCGGTCGCATACGATACGGTGGAGACACCCCACGAAACGCGGGAGCGTCAACTCGGCGGCAGCGCCAGCTTCTTCTCGCTGGCGGCGTCGCATTTCGTGCCTGTGCGCGCGGTGGGCGTGGTGGGCGACGACTTCAGACACGAGGACCTGGACCTGCTCTCGTCCCGCGGCGTTGACGTCACGGGCGTGACGCGCGCGTCCGGCGACACCTTCCACTGGTCGGGACGTTACCACGACGACATGATCGAGCGGGACACGCTGTCGACCGAGCTGGGCGTCTTCCAGGATTTCCAACCCGTCCTGCCCCGGGGCTGGGAGACGACGCCCTACCTCTTCCTGGCCAACATACACCCGGCCCTGCAGGGTGTGGTCTGCGACAGCCTGGTCGCCCCGCGCCTGGTGGTGCTGGACACGATGAACCTGTGGATCGAAACGACCCGCGACGAGCTGTCGGCGGTACTGCGCAGGGTCGACGTGCTGCTGCTCAACGACGGCGAAGCGCGCATGCTCTCGGGGAGGGCCGGGCTGGCCGAGGCGGCGGCGGCGATTCGCGAGATGGGCCCCGGCCGCGTCGTGATCAAGAAGGGCGAGCACGGCGCGCTCTATTTCGGACCGGATTCGATGCTGGCGGTACCCGCGGTGCTGCTGCCCGAAGTCGTAGATCCGACCGGCGCCGGGGACACCTTCGCGGGCGGTTTCGTGGGCCATCTGGCGGCCGCCGGCGCGGACCGCCTCAGCGGTGAAAGCGTTTTCCGTCAGGCCATGCTGAGCGGCACGGCGATGGCCAGTTTCTGTCCACAGGCCTTCAGCGTCGAATGCCTCTGTAACCTGACGGACGCCGATATCGAGGCTCGCGTGGCGCGCTTGCGCGAGATGATGACGCCTTGACTCCGGATTGATTTCTTTTTTTGCGCTCAGGTACGATCATATGTTGTACGCGTCTCGGTCTCTCTGCTAGAATCCCGCACGATGGACCACGCATGAACATGGCCTCATGGAGGAGATCGGGGGCTCACCTTGGAAGAGCAGCACGACGATCGCGGGTGGGTGCGTGACGCCGAACGCTGGATCTGCCAGATCCAGGGCGTTCGCCAGTGCCGGATAGATCTCGACGACGAGGGGGAGGTGACCGGCGTACACGTCGTGTCGTACTCCTCGCGCGACCCCCGTCACATCGTGCGGGACGTCGAGGGTCTGTTGAAGGCCCGTCTGAATCTCGACGTCTACTACAAGAAGATAGGCGTGGTGCAGATCCTCGATCAGGACCAGCCCTCGCCGCAGGAGCGTCCGGCCGCGCCCGCCCGTGTCGACGCGTCCGGACCGCCCGCCGCTCGCGCCCAGACGCACCCGGGGACTCCGCACCAGCCTGTCGCGGCAGCCGCGGGGATCAAGACGTTGCCACACCCGGCCGTGCTCGTGGAGGAAGCCCCGCAGGCGCGCGTGGAATGCGCCGGCGTCTCCCTGGAGAGCCGGGGGCCGATGCTGCGCGCCGTCGTCGCCCTCGCCCGCGGGGGAGCCGAGGCGCGGCGCGAGGAGGAAGGCCCCAATCATCCCGGCATGGATTCGCAGCTCCTGGCCCGGGCCACGGTGCGCGCTCTCCAGGATCTCGTGGACGAGCCGGTCACCCTGAGTCTCGCCGACCTGCGCGTCGCGGAGATCGCGGGCGAGCGTCTGACCGTGGCGGCCGTCGATCTGGTCGAGGGCCGCCGGAGCGAGCGATTCTACGGGTGTTGCTCCCGGCGATTCAATGCCCGGGAGTCGAGTGTCTATGCCGTTCTGGACGCCCTCAACCGGCGCCTGACCCTGTTCAATTTCAAGGAGGAGCCCACGGGACCGCGTAACTGACATTGCAGGACCGGCGCCGCCCTTTCAACCGAGCGGAGCGGAACGGATCCGAAAGACCGAGCGGAGCGAGTCATCTTGGTGCTGCAACCGAGTACGTTCACCGGAACGGAGGTGACATCATGCTCGACTTCATCTTAGGTCTGTTCTATAGGTGGGAGTGGTAACAACCATGCTCACGCCGGTGCCGGTCCTGCATGACCCCTCAAGCGCCTAGCATCATCTGCCGAAACAAGTATCATGAGGAAACGGCACGGTACGAGGGGCCGGTTCCGCTCTGGCGATTCGCACGCGGGCGCGCTCGCGCAACCCGCCGAGGCAGTTCGAACGAGGGAACGTCGTTGGCAACACCCCGCCCACTCAGAGACCGCAGGGTCTTCTCCCTGTACTACTACGCGGTCCTCGCGGTGGGTCTGGGTCTGCTCACTTATCTCGTCCTCACGCAGCGTCCGGCGCGGGCGGAATGGCTCGGCTGGGCCTTCTATTTCCTGGTGCTCCTGGTGGCGGACACCAAGATGTCCGAGGCCCAGATGCGCGGCGGCGGCAAGATCCTGTCCTCGCGCACCCTCGCTTTGTCCATGCTCGTGCTCTTCGGACCGCTGGTCGCGGTGGTCATGGATGCCTGCTCCACGCTCGTCCGCGGCCTGGTGCTGCGCTCGACGCCGCCCCGCAAGATGTTCTTCAACATGTCCATGCTGGCCATCGCCGCCGGCCTGGCCGGACTCACCTATCACGCCCTGCCCTTCAGCGGTGAATTCGGCAACGCCCTGTTCCTGATGCCCCTGATGGTCACGCTGCTGGCCTACTCGCTGGTCAACAGCACCATCGTGACCGGGATCATGAGCCTCGACCGGCAGATCCCCTTCCGCGAGGTATGGCACCGCGACATCCGCTGGGGTGCGGTCGCCGGCCTGATGGAGCTGCCGTTCACCGCCATCGTCATCCTGCTCTACCGGCAGGCCGGACCCTGGACGCTCCTGATCTACCTGCCGATCATCTGGGTCGTCTTCGCCATGAGCCGCGCGCACAAGCAGCAGAAGGAAGCACACATGGCGTCGATCGCCGTGCTGGCGACGACCCTCGAGGCCGACGAGCCCTACACTCACGGCCACAGCTACCGGGTCTCTCAGTACGCCATCACGATCGGAAGGGCCATGGCCATGTCGCCGCCCGACCTGGAACTGCTGGAGTACGGCGGACTGCTGCACGACATAGGCAAGATCGCCATCACCAACGACATCATCTGCAAGCCGGGACGGCTGACCGACGAGGAATTCGCAACCCTGGCGGAACACCCGGCCATCGGCGCGCGCATCGTGGAGCAGATCAAGTTCCTGCCGAAGACGGTGGACCTGGTGCGCCACCACCACGAGCGACCGGACGGCAAGGGCTATCCCGACGGCCTGCGCGGCGAGGAGATAAGTCTCGGCGCCAACATCCTCAACGTCTGCGACGCCTTCGATGCCATGACCAGCGACCGTTCCTACCGCCAGGCGCTACCTCTGGACAGGGCGCTGAACGAACTGCGCAAGTACCGCGGTTCCCAGTTCCACGCCGACGTCGTCGACACGGTCATCAGCCTCTACGACCGCGGGGAATTCGACATCATCCCCGATTCCGACGTGGAGAAGGTGATCCGGCAGATCCAGCAGGTGGCTCATCCCGTCCCGGCCAAGGTCCACACCGCCACCGAAACGGAAGTCCATGAAATACGCGGATAGCGGCGTGGATATCGACGCCGCCCAGAAGGCTCTCGCGCGCGCCCGGGAAGCCGTGCGTTCCACGTGGGACGAACGCGTGCGCAGCGACCTGGGCGCCTTCGGCGGTCTCTACCGTCCCGCACCCGGCGAACCCCTGCTGGCCGCCAGCGTCGACGGCGTGGGCACCAAGGTCAAGATCGCGGCTCTGGCCGGCCGCTACGACACCGTGGGACAGGATCTGGTCAACCACTGCGTGAACGACATCCTGGTCCAGGGCGCAGAGCCGTTGTTCTTCCTCGACTATTTCGCCACCGGCAAGCTGCGCGGCGACGTGCTCGAGCAGGTCTTGACGGGATTCGCCCGGGCCTGCCGGGAGAACGGCTGCGCCCTGCTCGGCGGCGAGACCGCCGAGATGCCCGGCGTCTACGGCGACGATGACTTCGACCTGGCCGGCTGCATCGTGGGCCGGGTGGAGGAGCGGCATGTGATCGACGGCTCCGCCATCGCCGCAGGGGACCGGCTCTGGGGCTTGCCGAGCACGGGACTGCACACCAACGGCTACTCCCTGGCCCGGCGCGTCTTTTTCGAGGTGGCGGGCTGCGCGGTCGAAGACAGGCCTGCGGAACTCGGCGGCGAGACGGTGGCGGATGCCCTGCTGGCCATCCACCGCAGCTACCTGCCCGAGGTGCGCGCGCTGTGGCGCGAACTGGGCCGCGGGCGGGTCCATGGCCTGGCCCACATCACCGGCGGCGGTTTCACGGACAACATTCCCCGCATCGTGCCGGACGGCCTGTGCGCGCGCGTGGACACCACGTCGTGGCCTGTCCCGCCCCTGTTCCGCTACCTGCAGGAGAAGGGGGAGATACCCGCCGACGAGATGTACCGCGTCTTCAACATGGGCATGGGCATGGTGGTCTTCCTGCCGGCGGACGTCGACCGGCGGCCGCTCGGGCGCCTGGGCGCGCTCCCCATCGGCGAGGTCGTCGCCGGAGATGCCAAGGTCGTCGTCGCGTTGTAACCCACCCCGGCCGGCGTGCCGTTCCGGTGACAGGTCCCGAAATATTTGCGGTCCGCGGCGCTAGCCCGGGCCGCTTCCTCCTTGGGACACCGGCGCAGCCCGGCGGTTGTCGTTCGACCGCAAAGGCCTTGAATTAGCGCATGAAGTGGATCTCGCATAAGCCTGAAAATACATGAAGATACGAAATATGTGTGGATAACGGCACGTGGGGCGTTCCTCCTGCATGTCCGGATTCGGTCTGGGAGGTTCAGCCATGCGCGACTGCGAGGCTTTCTGGGATCATGAACTGCGGAGTTTCCCCTGCGGAGGGGGCTGTAGCCGACTCTGGGTCGTGCGCACCCGCACAGGAGAGGCCGGGATCTCGTCGCTGCGGATCCTTCTGGATCGCTCCTGGTGCGCCGGGAACGGCTTGCCGGCGAACCTCGACCGTCCCCCGCTGGGCGCTCTCTGGCGCGCCGCCATGGACCAGGATCCCTGCGAGCGCCGGTTGCAGAACGGGGCGGACCGGGACGCGTGGCGTCTTCTCGTGGAACCGGTCTCGGCTGCGGGCGACCATGCCGGCGCGGTGGCCGCGCTCTGCGCCGAAGGAGAGCCCTGGACCGGGTCCGTAACCTTCTGGGTGCGCGCCTTCGCCCGCAAGCTCGCACCCCTGCTGGACAGCCTGCAGCCGGCGCTCGCTTGTGGCGCCGGTTTGCCGTCGGATCCCGGACAGGCCAGCCTCTTTCCCCTCGAGTTCCGTCCGGCCAGCGGCGCTTCCGATGTCGCGAAAAGCGGTCCACCCACGGTATCCCTGCCGCAGCCCGTCTTCGTGGACGGCGTGCCGGGCGTCGTCGGGGTCTCCCGCGAGATGACCGACTGCTGCCGGGAGGTCGTCTCGGTGGCGGGCAGCCAGGTCAACGTCCTGTTGCACGGTGAGAGCGGCACGGGCAAGGAGGTGCTCGCGCGGGCCGTCCACCGTCTGGGACCGCGGCGCGACCGTCGTTTCATCGGCGTCAACTGCGCCGCCCTGCCGGAGACCCTCTTCGAGAGAGAGCTCTTCGGGCACAAGGCGGGCGCCTTCACCGGCGCCGGCAAGGAGAAGATCGGTCTGCTCGAAGCAGCGGATGGCGGCACCTTCTTCCTGGACGAGATCGGGGACATGCCCGCGTCCCTGCAGATCAAGCTCTTGCGCGTGATGCAGGAGAAGCGGCTCAGACGCATCGGGGAACTGCGCAGCCGGTCGGTCGACGTACGCTTCGTGGCGGCCTCGCACAAGGATCTCGAGGCCGAGATCGCCGCCGGTCGCTTCCGCCTGGACCTGTACTACCGGCTGAAGGTGGTCCAGATCACGATTCCCCCCTTGCGGCTGCGCCCCGAGGATCTGACCCATCTGCTGGCCCACATGCTCGTGCGGCGGGGCCGCGCGCCAGAGAGCGTCGAGGTGACCGAGACGGCCCTGGCCGCCCTGCAGGCCTACCGTTGGCCGGGCAACGTGCGCGAACTGGAGAACGAGGTGCTGCGCTGGCTGGCGCTATCCCCCGGGGAATCCGTCATGGCGCTGGATCAGCTCTCGGTCGCCGTGCAGCGGGCGGCGGGCCGCTCGGTGGACCCGGCGGACCTGGCAACCCTGCGCCCCATGGAGGAGGCCACCGAGCTGCTGGAACGTTTTCTGATCCGCAAGGCCATCGGTGCCAGTGGCGGCCTGAAATCCGTGGCCGCGAAACGGCTGGGCCTGTCGCGCCAGGGGCTCTACAAGAAGATCCGCCGCTATGGCATGCGCGACCTGTTGCAAGCGGCCAGGTGAGCGGCTATGATCCACCCATGTTGCGACAGGGTACACCCGCCCGGAATGCCGGCGAAGCGTCGCTCCCGCCCCGGCTGGCAGCCCTCGCGACCGTCTGCGCGGGTGTCATGGCGACGGTCGCCATGCCGCCGTTGCGCGGCACGGGCTGGCTGATCGTACCGTCCCTGACCCTTCTCTTCGCGGTCCTGCGCGACACGCCGCGTCCTGCTCTCGTCGGCTGGCTCTTCGGCCTGGCGCACCAGGCGACGCTGCTGCACTGGCTGTTCCTGCTGGGACCGGAGGCGCCCATTGCCTCCAGGGTGCTGGTGCCCGTCGCCGCTTCGGCCGCGATCCTCTACGCCTCGCTCTTCTACCTGCTGCTGGGCTGGTTGATCGGACGCATGGCCCGCCTCTACGGTCGGTCCGCCGCGCTGATGACGGCGCCTGTCCTGTGGACGGCGGTCGAGGCGCTGCGTACCGCCGGGGAGCTCGGCTTTCCCTGGTGCCTGTCGGGCATGGCGTTCCTGCAGACGCCGCTGTATCCGCTGGCGGCGGCCGGGGGTGAACTGGCGCTGGGCGCCGGAGCGGCCATCACCGCGGCCCTGCTGGTCTCGCTGCCCGATCTGTCGGTCGGCCGGGGCGCCGGACGCGACGGCCGGGCCGCGACGACGGCCGCGGCCTTGTCCCTGGCCTGTCTCGTGGCTTGGGGCTCGCTGGCGCTCCTGAGCGGGAGAGGCGACGCGGACACCGCCGCCGGTACCGTCCGGGTTGCCGCCGTACAGGCCGACGTCGCCCTGCGCGACAAGTGGACCCAGGGACGCATCGACTCGACCACGGTCCCCTATACGGCCATGAGCGCGGCAGCGGCCCGCGAAGGCGTCGAGCTGCTGGTCTGGGCGGAGACGGCCGTGCCCGCCTACCTGATGTACGAACGGCACCTGCTGAGCTGGGTACGCGCGGTGGCCGACACCAACGATGTCTATCTCTACACCGGCTTCCCCGACGCCAACCTGGACGCCGACGGGCGCCAGCTCCGCACCAACGCCTCGGGACTCTTCGATCCCGGGGGCAGATTGTGCGACCGCTACGCCAAGCATCACCTGCTGCCCTTCGGCGAGCGCATGCCCTTCCAGAGCGTGATGCCCTGGCTGGGCAATGTCGACCTGGGGCAGGCGGAGTGGGAGCCGGGCGCGCCGCCGGCGCCCATGGACGTCCTGCTGGCCGACGGTCGCGCCCTGCGCCTGGGGGGCCTGATCTGCTACGAGTCCATTTTCCCGTCTCTGGCCCGGCACGCCGTTCGTGCGGGCGCCGGCGTGCTGGTCAATATCACCAACGACGGCTGGTTCGGACGCACCGCCGGTCCGGTGCAGCACGCCGAGATGGCCCGCATGCGCGCCGTCGAGTGCGGCGTGCCGCTGGTCCGTTGCGCCAACAACGGTATCAGCTACATCACCGACGACGGGGGCGTGGTGCGGCGCAGAGCGGGGCTGGGTGAACGCGCCCTGGTGATCGACGACGTCTCGCCGGGCCGGCGCGGCACGCGCTATCTGCGACATGGCGCCTGGCCGCTGCTGATCTTCCTGTCGGCCTGGTCTGCCGTCGCGATGGCCCTCACGGCCCGGGGAAGGCGATGATGGACCCACGGCGCCACGCCTATCCCTACTGCCCGATCTGCCGGGCGGCCCTGGCGCGTCGCGAGGAGGGCGGCGCCGTCCGCCCCTGGTGCGCAGCCTGCGGTTTCGTCCAGTACCTCAACCCGGCGCCCGCGGCGGCGGTCATCGTGCGGCGCGGCGAGCGGATCCTGCTGACGCGCCGGCGCTACGCGCCGCGGGAGGGCCTGTGGACCCTGCCGGCGGGATTTCTGGAGTACGACGAACCAGCCGCCGCCGCCGCCCGCCGCGAAGCCGTCGAGGAGACCGGGCTCGAGGTGGAGATCGAGGAGCTCTTCGCCGTCCATCACGGGATACTGCCGCCAGATCGTTCGGTGATCCTGATCGTCTACCGGGCCAGGGAGCTGGCAGGCGAACTGCGGGCGGGGGACGACGCGCAGGAAGTGGGTTTCTTCACGCTGGACGACCTGCCGGGTCCCATCGCCTTCTCGTCCCACCGCAAGGTGCTGGACGCGTTGCGCGAAGAGATGAGGGAGGGACATATCTCGTGAGCGGTGAACGAAGGCTGCCCGTGGCGGTCCTGCTTTCCGGCAGCGGCCGCACCCTGGAGAACTTCCTGCGTGAGCGCGATGCCGGACGACTTCCCGCGGACATCGTGGCCGTCGTCTCCAGCCGCGACGATGCGAGGGGCGTGGACATCGCCCGTCGGGCGGGCTGTCCCGTCGGCGTGTTCCGCCGCAAGGACCACCCGGACATCGCCGCCCACAACGCGGCCATCAACGAATGGCTGGCGCCCCGCGGTCCCGGCCTGATCCTGCTCGCGGGCTACCTCTGCTACTACCAGCGCCCCGGCTGGTTCGACGGTCCCATCCTGAACATCCACCCGGCCCTGCTGCCCCGCCACGGCGGCAAGGGTCTTTACGGCCGCCATGTTCACGAGGCGGTCCTGGCGGCGGGCGAGACCGAGAGCGGGTGCACCGTCCACCACGTCAACGACGTCTATGACGCGGGGGAGATCGTCGCCCAGCAGCGCGTGCCGGTCCTGCCGGGCGACACGCCCGACACGCTGGCCGCACGGGTCTTCACAGCCGAGTGCGCGCTCTATCCTCGAGTGGTGGAAGAGATCGCGCGCTCCCTCCTCGAACAGCGGTCGGGGTGAGTGCAGGGGTGTCTCCCAGGAGGCCGGGAGCGCCCGCTCGCCGTCCCCCTGGGAGACACCCCTGCACTCACCCCGACCGGGCTCCCCGGCAGGAACCGCGATCCCATCCACACTCGATGAGGAGAGGGGGAGTGCCGGGACGATGCAGGTGAAACGCTCACCCCCTGAGTTCGGGGAGTCTCTGGAGGCCCCGGAGCCACGGATGGCGGGAGGGGCCGGAAGCGAAGCGGGGCGGCACAGGAGGTGCCGCCCCGCGTCTCCCCGAACTCAGGGGGTGAGTGTTCCACCGGCCCTATTGTGCCGGCACCCCGCTCCCCTCCATCAGGTGAGCGTGGATGGCATTCGCGGCTTTCCTGCCCGCCCCCATGGCCAGGATCACCGTGGCGCCGCCGGTGACGATGTCGCCGCCGGCCCAAACGTTGTCCAGGTTGGTCTGCATGGTCCGCTCTTCCCTGACGACGATCGTGCCGCGGCGCGCGTTGAGCTCGAGCTCGGGGCAGTCCGCCGTCAGGACGGGATTCGGCCCCTGGCCGATGGCCACGACCACCGTGTCGACCGCCCACGTCTGGTAGGCGTCCTCGATGGGCACCGGGCGCCGCCGGCCGCTGTCGTCCGGCTCGCCCAGCTCCATCTGCTGGCACTTGATGGCCTTCACGGCCCCGTTGTGGCCGATGATCTCCACCGGCGCGTGCAGCAGCTGGAAGTCTATGTACTCCTGCTCGGCGTGGTGCGACTCCTCGATGCGGGCGGGCAGCTCGGCCTTGGTCCGCCGGTAGATGAGGTAGACGTGCTCGGGGTCGAGGCGCTTCGAGGTGCGGGCCGCGTCCATGGCCACGTTGCCGCCGCCGATCACGGCGATGCGCCTGATCTTCTTGATGGGCGTGTCGGACTTCTCGGGGAACTGGTAGCCGCCCATCAGGTTGACGCGCGTCAGGAACTCGTTGGCGCTGTAGACGCCGTTGAGGTTCTCGCCGGGAATGCCCATGAACCAGGGCAGGCCGGCGCCCGTGCCGATGAACACCGCGTCGAAGCGCTCGCGGATCGAGTTCAGCGACTCGGCCTTGCCCACCGGATAGTTCATCACGAACTTGACGCCCATGTCCTTGAGCCCGTCGATCTCCCTGATCAGGATCTTCTTGGGCAGGCGGAACTCGGGGATGCCGTAGAAGAGCACGCCGCCGGGCTTGTGCAGCGCCTCGAAGACGGTGACGTCGTGACCCCTCTGGATCAGGTCGCTGGCGGCGGTCAGCCCGGCGGGCCCCGAGCCGATGATCGCCACCTTCTTGCCCGTGTCCGCGTCCTTCGAGGGCAGGACGTTCAGGTCGTGCTCGAGGGCGTAGTCGCCGAGGAAGCGTTCGACCCGGCCGACGCCGCCGGGCTCGCGGCCCTTGTCGGGCTTGTTGAGGGTGCAGACCAGCTCGCACTGGTCCTCCTGGGGACAGACCCGGCCGCAGATCGCCGGCAGGAAGTTCTTCTCCTTGACCTTGCGCAGGGCCTCCTCATACAGGCCCTCGCCCACGAGGTTCATGAAGGCGGGGATGTCCACCTCCACGGGACAACCGCCGACGCAGGGCGAGTCCTTGCACTGGATGCAGCGCCGGCCCTCGGCCGTCGCCTCCTCGCAGCTGAAACCCAGCGGGACCTCGCCGAAGTTCTTGATGCGCTGCTCGGGCGGCTGTTCCCGCATGGGGGTCTTCGTCTTCGACTTGTTGAACTTGTAGGTCGGCTTCTGCCGTGCCGTCATGGCGGACCCCCTTTCTAGCGGTTGGTCTCGGTGGCGAGTTTCGCGGCGGCCGCGTCGAGCTTGCAGGCGTGGCCGGCCGACGCCAGGGATAGGGCTTCCTCGTCCTTGTAGTAGGCCAGCCGGGACATCAGCTCGTCGAAGTCGGTCTGGTGGCCGTCGAATTCGGGCCCCTCGACGCAGGCGAACCGGGTCTTGCCGCCCACGGTCACGCGGCAGGCGCCGCACATGCCGGTGCCGTCCACCATGATCGGATTGAGCGAGGCCAGGGTCTTGATGCCGTGGGGCTCGGTTGTCCTGCAGACGAACTTCATCATGATCACCGGGCCGACGCAGATGCACTCGTCGATCCCGACGCCTTCGGCGACCAGCGATTCGATGGCGTGGGTGACCAGCCCCTTGCGCCCGTAGCTGCCGTCGTCGGTGGTGACGATGAGCTCGTCGCTCGCGGCGCGGACCTCGTCTTCGAGGATCAGCAGGTCCCGGGTGCGCGCGCCCAGGATCGAGATGACCCTGTTGCCCGCGGCCTTCATGGCCGTGGCCATGGGCCAGACCACCGCGTTGCCGATGCCGCCGCCCACGCAGAGCACGGTCTTGCCGCCGTCCGGGATGTCCGTCGGCTTGCCCAGGGGACCGGCCAGGTCGAGGATCTCGTCGCCGACCTGCAGGGCGTTGAGCAGGCGGGTCGTCTTGCCCACTTCCTGCGCGACGATGGTGATGGTGCCCCGGTCCGTGTCGCGGCTGGCGATGGTCAGGGGGATCCGCTCGCCCTCGTCATGGACACGCAGGATGATGAACTGGCCTGCCTTGCCGCGGCGGGCAATATGCTCGGCCTCGATCTCAAAGAGCATGGTCTTGTCGGCCAGCAATCTGGCCGCGACGATCTTGTTGCCCACCTCGGTTGCTCCTCGGGGATTGGGGAACCCTGCGATCAAAAGAAGATGTGATCTGTCGCCGATCGAATTGGCAGATTCAAATAACGGCGCGGGAGTGACGAAAATCAAGCGGGAATACGATGCACTCGGCTGACACCCGATCTTGAGATCGGTTGTCTTGCTTCGAGTTGCCGCAGGGTGAGCAGAAAAGGAACAGGTCAGGCGAAAGGGTCGAGTCCTCTGCCGGGTGCGATCGCGTCAACTCAGGGGGGGGACAGCGTTATTGCGACTCGCCAACGTGCCCGTCGTCCGGCTGTCGGTCCCGACCCTTAACGTCGGGTCTGGGGTTCCACATCGCTATGCCGCTCACATGCAAGGGACGTGCCCTGCGCGGGCACTTGACCGCGAGGGATGCCGTTCTTATGGTGGGGCGCGGTCCAGACACGACGAGACATCCCAAGGGAGAACGGGCATGGAAGAGATGATCCGCGGCATCATCGAGAGCATCGGCGAGGATCCCCGGCGCGAGGGCCTGCTCAAGACCCCCGAACGCGTCGCCCGCGCCTACCAGGAGATCACGGCCGGCTACAGGCAGGACCCCGACGCCATGGTGCGCGGAGCGCTCTTCGAGGCCGAGGGCCGGGAGATGGTCCTGATCAACGACATCGACTTCTACAGCATGTGCGAGCACCACATGCTGCCGTTCTTCGGCAAGGCCCACGTGGCCTACATCCCCGGCACGAAGATCGTCGGCCTGTCCAAGGTCGCGCGCGTGGTCGAGGCCTTCGCCCGCCGCCTGCAGGTGCAGGAGCGGATGACCGCCCAGATCGCCAACTGCCTCATGGACAACCTGGACGCCACCGGTGTGGCGGTGGTCCTGCACGCCCAGCATCTCTGCATGATGATGCGCGGGGTCAAGCGCCAGAACTCCTTCGCGGTGACCAGCGAGATGCTCGGTGTCTTCAAGGAGGATGCGAAGACCCGGTCGGAATTCCTCACGCTCATCCAGGAGAAGCCCTGGAACTGAGGACGGGTTGGCCGACGAACAGCAGAGACCCTGCCGTGAGGCGACCGGCGCGTGGAGCCGACAGACGGGGGTCTGCGTGTCCGTCCTCAACGATAGCAGGACTTGATGGCCCCCCAGGCCAACCGCTCGTTGGGCAACTCCTCGCAGCCGGAGGTGACCTTGACGGCGTCCACGCCCTGGAAGCAGCTCATGGCCTCGGGGGAGTCGGCCCACTTGCCGTAGATCAGGATGGTGGTGTTGCGGGTCGCCCAGACGATCATCTGCAGATCGGAGACGCCCAGCTCGGTGGGTGTGATGTCGTCGCAGGAAAACCAGCCGCCGGCAGCGCAGCCGACCAGGCTGTAATGACCGGGGTCGAGGAGCGCGACGCGTCCCTTGAAGACCGCGACATCGTCCCTGCTCGTGCCGTCGCCGTCTTGCGCGCGGGCATCGCTCCCGGGGAGCGGAAGGGCCGCCAGCAGCATGATAATTAGGAAGCCGTAACGCATTGTCGTCCCCTGGAGATGTTGATGTGCGCATAATTATAGCACATCTCGGGGAACGATTGGGCACGTGGCCCCATAATTAGGCGGGATCGTGCCGGTTCCGCGCGCTCGGGAGGTCGCCCGGCAGACGGTGGTCCGGCGGTCCGGGGATCAGTCCTGCGGCTTGCCGGGAGTGCCGGCCCGGCGGGCGGGCATCTTGTTGATCGCCGGCATGTTACAGCCCATGCTCTCCCAGCCACCGTTCACACTCGATCGCCGCCATGCAGCCGGTGCCGGCCGCGGTGATCGCCTGCCGGTACACGTGGTCCTGCACGTCGCCGCAGGCCCAGACGCCCTCGATCTCGGTCGCGGTCACGTCGGGCCTGGTGATCAGGTAGCCGTTGGCGTCGGTCTCGAACTGGCCGTCGAGGAACTGCGTGTTGGGGACGTGTCCGATGGCGATGAAGCAGCCGGTCACCGGCAGTTCCACGTCCTCGCCGCCCTGGGTGTCGGCCAGGATCAGCTTCTCCAGGAGGCCGTTCTCGCCGCCGATCAACCGCTTGACGGTCTTGTTCCAGGCGAACTCGATCTTGGGATTTGCCAGGGCGCGCTCGCCCATGATCTTGCTGGCGCGCAGCTCGTCGCGACGGTGGATGACCGTCACCTTCTTGGCGAAGTTGGTCAGGAAGATGGCCTCCTCCATGGCGGTGTCGCCGCCGCCGACCACGGCGATCTCGTGATCGCGGAAGAAGAAGCCGTCGCAGGTCGCGCATGCGCTGAGTCCCTTGCCGTGGAAGTCGTTTTCCTCGGGCAGGCCCAGCCAGCGGGCGGACGAGCCGGTGGCGATGATCAGGCTCCGCGCCAGATAGGTGTCCTCGCCCACGAACACCTTGAAGGGGCGCGCCGACAGGTCGACGCGGTCGACCGTCTTGCCGAGGATCTCGGCGCCGAAACGCGACGCCTGCGCGCGGAACTTCTCGGTCAGGGCCGGGCCGTCGATGCCCTCGGGGAAGCCGGGGTAGTTCTCCACCTCGGAGGTGATGGTCAGCTGTCCGCCGGGCTGCTGGCCCTCGAAGACCAGCGGGGGTATGTTGGCGCGGCCGAGATAGAGGGCGGCGGTGAAGCCGGCGGGGCCGGAGCCGATGATGATGGCGCGCTTGATCTCCTGATTCATCCGCGAAGCCTCCGGGGCGGGTTTTCGAGGGCCATATCCGGAGCCCTATGTAAGGCCAGACCGACCGCACTGTCAACCCGCCGTCTCCGGGACGGCACGGACGTGGGGCGATTCCCGACTTGACTATGACGCCAAAGGGTGTTTACTATGGGCGATTCCGGCCCGCATCCGCTTGTCCGAGAAATGGGGTTGCGGCCGGGTCGATTGTTCCGGCGATTCACGACGTGGGAGCGGCGGGCGCCGTTGTTCGTCCTGTCCCGCGAACCGTTTTTTCTGGAGAACGCAATGTACGCCATTGTCAACATCATGAACAGGCAGTTCCGGGTCGAGCCAGACGCCACCGTGCAGGTGCCGTTGATGCGGGGCGAGATCGGGGACGCGGTGAATCTCGACGAGGTCCTGCTCTACCACGACGGCAAGTCGACGTCGGTGGGTGCGCCCAGCGTGGCCGGCTGCTCGGTCGCGGCCGAGATCGTGCGCCACGGCATGGGACGCAAGATCAGCGTCTTCAAGAAGAAGCGCCGCCAGAACTACCGGCGCAACAAGAGCCACCGTCAGGCCTTCACCGAGATTCGCATCAAGAACATCACCGTCTAGGGCGGCAGGGACCAGCAGAGGAGCGAGCCATGGCACACAAGAAAGGCGTCGGCAGTTCACGCAACGGGCGCGACAGCAACGCCCAGAGGCTGGGCGTGAAGCGCTTCGGCGGCGAGGCCGTCAGCGCGGGCACCATCATCGTGCGCCAGCGCGGCACCAAGATCCATCCGGGCGAGAACGTGGGCCGCGGCAACGACGATACCCTGTACGCCAAGATCGACGGTCTGGTGGTCTTCGGCCGCTACAACCGCACGCGGAAGAAGGTCAGTGTCCTGCCAGCCTGACACGAACAGGACCGGGCATCGCGGAACCCATCCCGCCGGCGGGATGGGTTTCCTTTTCAGCCGGTGTCGGCGGGGAGGCCGGGCATGAGAGGAGTGCTCGTGGTGATTCCGGCGCGGTTCGAATCGACGCGCCTGCCGGGCAAGGCTCTGGCGGATCTGGGCGGGCGCCCCCTGGTGGTCCGCGTGGCGGAGCTGGCCGCGCGCATGGAGACCGCCGACGAGGTCATCGTGGCCACCGACGACGCGCGCATCGTCGAGGCCGTCGAGTCGGCCGGACACCGGGCCGAGATGACCGGCGACCACCCCACCGGCTCGGACCGAGTCGCCGAGGTGCTCGAGCGCCACCATGCAGAGATCGTGCTCGACCTACAGGGCGACGAACCGCTCCTGGAACCCAGCGACCTGGACGCCCTGGTGCGGTCCCTGCTGACCGATCCCGAGGCGGACATGGCCACGCTGGCCCACCCGCTCTCCGGTCCGGACGAGTGGCGCGACCCCAACGTCGTGAAGGTGCTGGCGGGTGGCGACGGGCACGCCCTGTGGTTCAGCCGGGCGGCGATCCCGGGCGTGCATGCCGGACTGCCGCACGACCTTCAGGATGGCGTGGCCGAACCCTGGCGCATGGCCTTGCGGCACGTCGGGGTCTACGCCTTCCGCGGCCCCTCCCTGAAGCGGTTTCTGAACCTGCCCAGGACGGCCCTGGAGCGCGCGGAGGGGCTGGAGCAGCTGCGGGCGCTCGAGCACGGCCTGCGCATCCAGGTCGCGCCGGCTGCGGGCTCGCCGGTGGGCGTGGACACGCCGGAGGACCTGGAGCGCGTGCGGGAACTCTGGTCCCGGCGGGGGTGAACTCGGCCTTTCCCGGTTCCCGTCCGTGCCTTAGGATCGGCGCCTGACCAATACTCAGCGGGAAGGAGCGGAATCCATGGCGAAGTACATCTTCGTGACCGGCGGGGTCGTGTCGGCGCTCGGCAAGGGGATCGCCGCGGCGTCCATGGGTCAGCTGCTGAAGGCGCGCGGACTCAACGTGGTGCTCCAGAAGTTCGATCCCTACCTCAACGTGGATCCCGGCACCATGAGCCCGTTCCAGCACGGCGAGGTCTTCGTGCTGGACGACGGCGCCGAATGCGACCTGGACCTCGGCCACTACGAGCGCTTCACCGACACCGAGCTGTCCCAGATCAACAACCTGACCAGCGGCGTGGTCTACGAGACCATCCTGCAGCGCGAGCGCAAGGGCGAGTACCTGGGCCGCACCGTGCAGGTCATCCCGCACGTCACCGACGAGATCAAGCGGCGCATCATGCTGCCGGCCGACAGGAACCCCGGGATCGACGTGGTCATCACGGAAATCGGCGGCACCGTGGGCGACATCGAATCACTGCCTTTTCTGGAGGCGATCCGCCAGTTCTGCCTCGAGCATCCGGCCGAGGACACCCTCTGCGTGCACCTGACCCTGGTGCCCTACATCGCCGCCGCTGGCGAGATCAAGACCAAGCCCACCCAGCATTCGGTGCGCGAACTGCGCAGCATCGGCATCCAGCCCGACGTGCTGATGTGCCGCGCCGAGGTGGAAGTCCCCGACGACGCCAGGCGCAAGATCGCTCTGTTCTGCAACGTGCCGCCAGAGAGCGTCATCAACGCGGTGGACGTCCCGTCCATCTACCAGGTCCCGCTGGAATTCCACAAACAGGGTCTCGACGACCAGATCTGCCGCAAGTTCGGCCTCGACATGCCGGAGGCGGACCTTGCATCCTGGGAGCGCATGGTCTCGATCATCCTGAACCCGCCGGGCCGGGTGCGCATCGCCGTGGTCGGAAAGTACGTGGAGCTCAAGGACGCCTACAAGAGCATCTGCGAATCGTTCGTGCACGCCGGCATCCCCAATCACGTGGCCGTGGATCTGACGTGGGTGGATTCGGAGAGCCTGGAGGGCAAGGAGATCGGCGAGCGGCGCCTGGACGAAGCCTTCGCGGGGTGCCACGGCATCCTGGTGCCCGGCGGGTTCGGCGACCGCGGCATCCAGGGCAAGATCAACGCGGTGCGCCATGCCCGCGAACGGGGCCTGCCGTTCTTCGGCATCTGTCTCGGGCTGCAGGTCGCCATGATCGAGATCGGGCGCGACGTGGTCGGCCTGGCCATGGCCAACAGCAGCGAGTTCGATCCGAGCACCGAGCATCCCGTCATCGACCTCATGCGCGACCAGCGCCACATCGAACTGATGGGCGGTACCATGCGCCTGGGCGCCTATCCTTGCGTGCTGAAGGAAGGCAGTCTGGCGGCCCGCTGTTACGGCGTGGCGCAGATCAGCGAACGACACCGGCACCGCTACGAGGTGAACAACGATTACCGCGACCGCTTCGCCGAACACGGCGTGGTCTTCTCGGGCACGTCGCCCGGCGGCGAACTGGTGGAGATCATCGAATTGCCTTCGCATCCGTTCTACCTGGCTGTGCAGTTCCACCCCGAACTGAAGTCGCGGCCCAATCGTCCGCATCCCATCTTCGAGGCCTTTGTCGCCGCGGCCATCGCGCACGAGCGCGGCGGGAAGGATGTCGCCGCGGCGTCATAGGAGTGTTCATGGGAAACGTCGAAGTCGCGGGTCACCAGATCGGTCCAGGACGCTCCCTCTTCGTGATCGCGGGGCCCTGCGTGCTCGAGGACGCGGACGAGATGCTGCGTCTCGCGGGCGACGTGTCCGCCGCGTGCCGCGACGCGGGCTTGGGCGTCTGTTTCAAGTCCAGCTACACCAAGGACAACCGCACCAGCGGCGGCTCGCCGCGCGGGCCCGGCCGCGAGGAGGGGCTGCGGCTCCTGCAGCGGATCAAGGACGCTCACGGCCTGCCGATCTTGACGGACATCCACCATCCAGAGGACGCCGCTGTCGTGGCCGAGGTGGCTGACATCCTGCAGATTCCGGCCTTCCTCTGCCGCCAGAGCTCCTTGCTGGAGGCCGCCGCGGCGGCCGGGCGGGTGGTGAACGTAAAGAAGGGCCAGTTCCTCGCTCCCGGTGACATGGAGCACGTGGCGGGCAAGCTGCGTGTCGCCGGCTGCGAGCGGATCCTGGCCACCGAGCGCGGCACCTTCTTCGGCTATCGCGATCTCGTCGTGGATTTCCGCGGGCACCAGATCATGCACGCGCTCGGCCTGCCCGTGGTCTTCGACGCCACACACTCGGTGCAGTCGCCCGGGAGTTCGGCTGGCGCCACCGGCGGCAAGCCCGAACTCATCCCGTTGTTGATGCGCTGCGGCCTGGCGGCGGGCGCCGACGCCGTCTTCGTGGAGACCCACCACGAACCGGCGCGCGCCCTGAGCGACGCCGGCAGCCAGTTGCCCTTCGCGCGTTTCGCGCCGCTGATCGACCAGGCGAAACGCTACCGCGAGCTGTACCTGGAGATGACCTCATGACGACGGGTGATTGGCCCCCCCGTCCCACCGGGGATTACAGGCGGGAAGCGTCGCGCCGCCTGGCGGACGGGTTGCTGGAAACGTTCGCGCGGGTGAAGGCCATCGTCCTGGACTGCGACGGTGTTATGACCAGCGGGGAGCTGATCTACGGCCCGCAGGGGGAGGCGTTGAAGGCCTTCCACGCCCGCGACGGGCTCGGGCTGGTCCTGGCGCGGACCGCCGGCATCAAGCTGGGGCTGCTCACGGGTCGCGCCAGCGCCATCGCCGCCCGGCGCGCCGCGGAACTGCGCTTCGACGCGGTGAAGCTCGGCCGTTTCGACAAGCGGTGCGCCCTGACCGAGATCATGCGGGAGTTCTCCCTGCCGGCGGCGCGGATCCTGTACATGGGCGACGATCTCATCGACATTCCCGTCCTCGACCTGGTTGGGCTGCCCGTCACCGTCCCGGAGGCTCCGGCCGATGTGCGCGATCGCTGCCGTTACGTGACAGACGCGGCGGGTGGCGCGGGCGCGGTGCGCGAGGTGACCGATCTGGTACTGATGAGCCAGGGCCTGCTGGGCGACACCCTGGCGCGACTGGCCGAAACGGCCTGGTCGCCCGGCGAGGAGAAGCCATGATGCACGACGCCGACGTACCGCGTCCGGACGCGGAGATACTCGACATCGGCCGCGAGGTGTTCGCGCAGCAAGCGCGCGAGCTGAGCGCTCTCGGCGACAGGCTGGGCCCGTCCTTTTTGGCGGCCGTGCGCACCATGCAGAACTGCGACGGCCGCGTGATCGTGACGGGACTGGGGAAGTCGGGAATCGTGGCGCGCAAGCTGGCCGCCACGCTGACCGCCACCGGCACGCCGGCACATTTCATACATCCGGTGGAGGCCATCCACGGCGATCTGGGCGTCGCGGGTTCGGGAGATGTCATGCTGGCCATCTCGCGCAGCGGCGAAAACCCGGAAGTGACGCAGCTCGCCGGGCTCGCCCGTCATTTCGGCATGGTGATGATCGCGTTGACGGGGCGCATGGATTCGCAGCTGGCCCGGCTCAGCGACATCGTGATCCCCTGCGGCGTCTCGCGCGAAGCCTGTCCCCTGAACCTGACCCCGACCACCAGCGCCACCGCCGCCATGGTCACCGGGGACGCCATCGCGCTCGCCCTGCTCACGCTGCGCGGTTTCGACGAGCGGGACTTCGCCGTCTATCACCCCGGCGGCGTCCTGGGGCGTTCGCTGCTCCTGCGCGTCGGCGAGTTGATGCATACCGGAGAAGAGATGCCGCTGGTGGGCCTGGAAGCGAGTCTGCGCGAATGTCTGCCGGAACTGGTGGGCAAACGGCTGGGCTGCGCGTGCGTGGTGCGCGGCGACGGCACCCTGGCCGGCATCTGCGCGGACGGCGACGTCAAGCGCATCCTGCTCGAATACGACGACCCGCTGGAGAAGCCGGTTTCCGAGTTGATGACGCCCGATCCCGAGACCATCGGCGCCGACGACTTGGCCGTCGTCGCCCTGCGGCGCATGGAGGAACGAAAGCAGGGGCCGATCACGGTGCTGGTCGTCGTCGACACCGACGGCAAGCCCGTGGGACTGCTGCATATCCATGACATCCTGCGCGCGGGCATCTATGGCCGGGGATCCGTGGACGAATCATCCCGGTAAAGCTTAACTGGCTGGAAAAGAAGACGATGCAGAGAGTATGGCATGTCTTGACGGGCCGCTCCGGCTGATGTTACCTGTACGTATGGTCCCGGACGAGGTGTCGCCCGTCAAACGCAGGTTCCGCCGCGCGTGCTACCATCGACTGGCCGTGTGCTTGTCGTGGGCCGTGCGTCGCTTGCCGACCGGCGCGGGCCGGCGGCTCTGCACGGCGCTCGTGCAGGCGGGATTGAGGCTGCGGAACCGGGAGCGAGAGAGGGCGCGCGCGAACCTGCGCCTGGTCTTTCCGGAACTGGCGGATACCGACCGTGAACGCCTGCTCGGTCGCTCGGCCGCAGCCCTGGGGGCCAACCTCTTCGACGCCTTGACGCTCGACCGGTGGCATGCACGGGATTACGAGGGCGTGAGCGAGGACGGGGCCATGGCCGCGCTGCGGGACCTGCGGGCGCGCGGCCGCGGCGTGCTGGTCCTGACGGGTCATTTCGGGTGCTGGGAACTGCTGGGCGGCTATCTGGCCCGGGGTCTGGCTGGGTTGACGGTCGTGACCGGCACCATCCACAACCCGCCGGTGGACCGCCTGGTGAACGACTGGCGCCGGGGCGTGGGCCTGACGCCCGTGCCGCGCGAGGGCGGTCTCAGGCCGTTGTTGCAATGTCTGCGCGGGGGCGGCGTCGCGGCGGTGCTCCTGGACCAGCACACGCGCGTGGAGAACGTGATGGTTCCTTTCTGTGGATTCCCGGCGCCCACGCCGGTGGGATTCGCCAGGTTGGCCCTGAAGCTGGGGACGCCCGTGCTGCCGGTGGTCATCGGCCGCAGGGGATCCGGGCACAGGGTGACGCATCTGCCGCCGCTGGAACCCGGCGATTACGTCGGCGCCGGGGCGGTGGAGGATTTCCTCGCGGACTGCAACGCCGCGCTCGAAACGTGCCTGCGGCGGAACCCGGCCGAGTGGGTCTGGTTCCATGCACGTTGGCACGTTGCCTCGAAACCAGGCGGGAGTGAACCGGATTGACGCACATCATCGACATGCTCTTCTCGACCCCGCTGCGCCCGGCGGCCCTGGCCGCGGCGCTCATCCTCTGCGTCGGCCTCGCCGGTTGCACCGACAACGAACGGGTGGCCGCGACCGGGGAGCTGTCGGCAGACCTGCCCGACCAGGAGCTGTTCAACACCACCATCTACGATTCGAAGGAGGGCATGCGGCGTTGGATCCTCCAGAGCGACCGCCTGGCCCGTTATAACGACCAGGACGAGGCCCAGCTCTTCGGCGTGCACATGGATTTCTACCGGGCCAACGGCCTGTTCTCCACGCTGACCTCCCTGCGGGGCCGCGCCAACCTGAAGACCAACGACCTCTTCGCCTGGGGTGAAGTGGTCGTGGTGACCCGGGACGGGCGCCGCCTGGAGACCGAGGAGCTGGACTACGACGATGCCACGGGCCTGATCAGCAACGAGGTGTTCAACCGTTTCACCCGCGGCGACAACGTCATGACGGGCATCGGCATGGAGGCGACCCCGGAACTGGATCGTTTCGAGCTGAAGCAGTCGGTCGAGGCCACGATCTTCGACGAGGAACCGGTCACCGGGGAGATCGACCGTGAATGACCCCGCGAGCCCCGGCGGCAAGCTGGTCCTGGCGGGACGGGGGTTGCGCAAGGTCTACCGCGGTCGTGCGGTGGTCGACGACGTCGAACTGGAGTTCCGCGAGGGCGAGGTCACGGGGCTGCTGGGACCGAACGGCGCCGGCAAGACCACGACCTTCTATATCATCGTCGGTTTCATCCGGCCGGAGCAGGGAACGGTCAGCCTCGGGGGCGAGGACATCTCGAGGCTGCCCATGTACAAGCGGGCCCGCAAGGGGATCGGCTACCTGCCCCAGGAATCGTCCATCTTCCGCCGCCTGACGGTGGAAGAGAACCTGATGGCGATCCTCCAGACGCTGCCCCTGAAGAAGGCCGAGCGCGTCGAGCGCATGGACGAGCTGCTCGAGGAGATGGGGATCACCCACATCCGGCGCAGCCGCGGCTATCAGCTCTCCGGCGGGGAGCGGCGGCGCGTCGAGATCGCGCGCGCCCTGGTGACGCGTCCCCGTTTCATGCTCCTGGACGAACCGTTCGCCGGCATCGATCCGATCGCGGTGGCGGATCTCCAGGAGAGCGTGTCCAAGCTGAGGGAGCGCGGCATAGGTATTCTGATAACGGATCACAACGTGCGTGAGACGTTGAGTATAACCGACCGTGCGTACATAATGTACGAGGGTCGCATCGAGTTCTCCGGATCGCCGGACGAGATCGTGGGCAATGCCAAGGCGCGGGAAATCTACCTGGGCGAGTCGTTTACGCTATAGTGTGTGGCAGGATGCGATCGAATGCCGAGAACGGAGAACGGCCCGGATGAACATGAAGCTGAGACTGCACCAGGGCCTCTATCAACGCCAGCAGCTGGTGATGACGCAACGTCTCCAGCAGGCCTTGAAGCTGCTGCAGATTCCCACGCTTGAACTCGAACAGATCCTGCGGCAGGAGCTCCAGATCAACCCTCTGCTGGAGGAGTTCGATCCGAGCGAAGAAGACGAGCTGCAGGAAACGGAGGCGGAGAAGGAGGAACCCGAAGCGGCCTCGGAAGCGTCTCCCGCCGAAGCGCCGGTCGACTGGGACGAGTACTTCAAGGACGGCTTCAAGGACGGGACCTGGGAGCGCGAGCACGACGACGAGGATCGCCTCGAACGGCCCGCCCCGTCGGTCCTCACCGGCCAGCAGGAGATGACGGCACAGCTCTCGCTGGCCGTCGAGGATGAACTCGACCGCAAGATCGGCGAGTACCTCATCGGCAGCCTCGACGAGGCCGGCTACCTGACCTCTCCGTTGTCCGAGGCGGCCGCCCACTTCGATGTCGACGAGGAGCGCGTGGAGCACGTCCTGAAGGCCATCCAGGATTTCGACCCGCCCGGCGTGGGTGCCCGCGACATCCAGGAATGCCTGTTGCTCCAGCTGGGCGCGCGGGGGCGGGGGGACAGCCTCGAGGCCGAGGTCATCCGGAACCACTTCGAGGCGCTGAAGAACCGCAAGTTCGCCGATATCGCCCGCGAGATGAAGATCACGCCCCGGGAAGTCCAGGAGATCGCCGAACGCATAGGCGAGCTGGACCCCAAGCCCGGCATGACCACTTCGCAGGAGGGCGCGGCCTACATCACGCCCGACCTGATCGTGGAGAAGGTGGATGACGACTACGTGGTCTACCTGAACGACGGCAACATCCCGCGACTGCGCGTGAGCAACGCCTACGACGCGGTGCAGGCGGGCAAGAAGGGCGGCGACACGGATACGGTCCAGTTCATCGACGAGAAACGGCGCTACGCGGAATGGATCATCAAGACCATCGAACAGCGGCGGCGGACCATGATCAAGGTCATGGAGGCCATCGTCCGGGAACAGAAGGCGTTCTTCGTCTCCGGCGCCATCGCGCTGCGGCCCTTGACCCTGCAGCAGGTCGCCACGGAGATCGGCATGCACGAGTCGACGGTCTCGCGGGTCACCAAGCAGAAGTATTGCCAGACTCCCCGCGGCGTCTTTCCCCTGAAGTACTTCTTCTCCGCCGGGCTCGACACCGACGCGGGCGACGAGGTCGCCGCCAAGGCGGTCAAGGAGATGATACAGGAGATCGTGGCCGGCGAGAATACGTCCCGGCCGCTGTCGGACAAGAAGATCGTGGAATTGCTGTCGGTCAGCGGACTGAAGATCGCCCGGCGCACCGTGGCCAAGTACCGCGATCATCTGGGCATCCTGAACGCCAGGATGCGCAAGAAGTTCTAGTACCACGTCCACAAACCTACGTACCTGGAGGACGCCATGCAGTTGGAGATCAATAGCCGGCATTTCGCTCTCGGCGACGACATGCGCGACAAGATCGTGGAGAAGCTCGAGAACCTGGAGCGCTACAGCCCCACGGAGCCGGTCGGCGCGAGGATGACGCTGACCTTTGCCGGCGGACGCTTCACGGGCGATCTCACCTACAACATCAAGCACCATTCCTGCCACACCAAGGTCGAGCACGTCGAGCCGGACACCGCTGCCTACCTCGCCATCGAGAGCATCGAGCGCCAGCTGCGCCGGCACAAGGACAAGATGAAGGATCACCGGGGACGGGCGGCCGAGGGCGGCCTCGGCGAAGCCATGACCCTGCTGAGCGACAATCTGCTCGACAACAACGGATCGGCCATGACCAACGACGGATTCGTACTCAAGGACCTCACGCTGGCGGAGGCCAAGGAGGCCTATGCCCGGAGCGAGACCCCGTTCTTCGTCTTCCGCAACCTGGACACTGCGGAGGTGGCGGTCCTGTATCGCAAGGAAGACGGCCAGACGGGCGTGATGAAGCCAGAGTAACGTCATCCAGAGGCGATAAGTGATGAACCAGGTGACAGTGCAGAAGGTCTACGCGGACCTCGAGAATCCCCTGAAGATGACGTTGCTCACGGAGCTTCCCGAAGGCGACATCGCACTCGACGCGCCCGACGTGCACCGTCCGGGCATGGCCATGATGGGCTTCATGGAGAACTTCCTGCCCCATCGCGTCCAGGTGCTCGGCGAGTCCGAAATGGCTTATCTCGACACCCTGGACCCGGCGGGACAGGACGCCGCCGTCTCGAACCTAGCTTTTCTCGAGGCGCCGGTCATCTTCATCACACGGGGTCTTCGCGTGCCCGATCCGGTGCTGACCGCGGCACGCGAGAACGGGATTCCCGTCGTCCGCAGCACCATGCCCACCGAGGAGTTCATCCGTGACCTGTCGGCTCATCTGTCCGACGTCTTCGCGCCGCGCCTGGACGTGCACGGCACGCTGGTAGACGTCTACGGCGTCGGCATGCTGATCACGGGCAAGAGCGGCATCGGCAAGAGCGAGTGCGCGCTCGACCTGGTGGAGCGGGGCCACCGGCTCGTGGCCGATGACGTGGTCGAGGTCTGCAAGGTGAGCGAGGACGTGATCATCGGCCGCTTCCGCGAGGTCCTCCAGCATAACATCGAGATCCGCGGCGTAGGGGTCGTCGACGTGCAGGCTGTCTTCGGCATCCGCGGGATCCGCATGCAGAAACGCATCGAGGTCGCCGTGGACCTGCAACGCTGGCGGGACGATACCGACTATGAACGCATGGGGCTCGAAAGGGACTACACGGAGTATCTCGGCGTTCAGATCCCGCGCATCATCGTCCCCATCTTTCCGGGCAAGAACATCACCGTCATCGCGGAAGTCATCGCGCTCGACTCGATGCTTCGCGTCTACGGCATAGACTCCGCCCATGACCTCAATCGCCGCATCATGGAGACGCTCCATTCCGGCGACCGGCTGAGCCGCTATCTGAGACACGACAGGGAGTAGCCTGCATAATGATCAACGGACTGGTGATCACCCACGGGGACGTCGGCCGTGAACTCGTACGGGTGGTCGAGATGATTCTGGGACCCATAGACGGCCTGTCCGCCCTCACCAACAGCGGCAAGTCCGTGCAGGAGCTCACCGACGCGATCGGCGCGCGCCTGTCGGGACCGGCCACCGGGGCGGAAGCCAGGACTTTGCTCTTCATCGACGATTTCGGCGGCAGTTGCGCCAACGCCGCCCAGCTGGCGGTGGCCGAGGGGGGGAGGGACCTGATTCTGACCGGCGTTAACCTCGCCATGTTGCTAGACTACGCCACCTGGCGGGAGACCATGTCCGCCGGTGAGCTTTCCCGTCGCCTGGTCGAGAAGGGACGGGAGGCCATTTTCTTGCTCGGTCCGGGCCGGGAGGATTGAGTAGCCATGCCTCTGGTCCTGGCGCGAATCGACGATCGCTTCATACACGGACAGGTGACCGTGGGCTGGAGCCGCAAGCTCCAGCCGGACCGTATCATCCTGTGCAACGACAAGATCGCCGCCGACCCCTGGCAGAGCCGTGTCTACGCCAGTTCCGTGCCGCCCCAGATGCGCGTGTCCGTGCTGGACCGCGAGAGTACGGCCCGCTTCCTGGCCGGAGACGGAATGCTCGACCGGGGCGAGGATATCATCCTCCTGGTGGGATCTCCGATCGACATGCAGGATCTGCATCGCCGCGGTCTGCCGATCGGCGAGGTCAACGTGGGCGGCATGCACTACATGAAAGGCAAGCGGGAGTTGCTCGAATTCGTCTACGTGGACAAGCGGGACCTCAAGGCCCTGCGGGCTCTGCAGGATGATGGTGTGCGACTGGTGGCCCAGACCGTGCCAGGCGTGAAGGCGATCGAGCTGGATGGCGACCAGTTGGCGGAGTTGGAGAACATGCTGTGATGTTCCTGGCGACAGCCGCCGCCGGCGATCCAGGTTTCCCCTGGCTCGCCCTCGGTCTCACGGTGCTGCTCGGTGCCCTGCTCGCCCTGGACGAGACGGCCGTGGCACAGACCTGGCTCAGCCAGCCCCTGCCCGCAGGCATCCTGGCCGGCTTGCTCTGGGGCGAGCCCGGATTGGGTCTGGCGGTGGGTCTGCCGATGCAACTGCTGGCCGTGGGAAACCTGCCCGTGGGACAGACGTTCGCCGGGGACAAGTTGACGCCGGTGCTTGGTCTCGTCGGGGCGGCCGCGGCCATGGGGTGGGATGTGGCCGCGCCGTTCGCCGGGACCGGAGCCGGCGCCGGCCGACTGGGGTGGCTGCTCGTGGCCGCAACCCTGGGCAGCATGATCGGGGACGGCGTGTTACGCTGGGAGCGGAGGTTGCACAACCGCCTCATGCTGGGTGGACTGCGCAGTCTGCGCGACGGCCGCTACGAACACATGGAACGCGCCCACGTGCGCTGCCTGTTGACCACGGCCTTGCGGGGCGGACTGTCGACGCTGTCGTGGTGTCTGCTGGCCATCGTGGTCTGGCTTCCCATGTTCGACCTGGTGCCCGCGCGGCTGTCTCTCGCTCTGTGCATGTTGCCCTGGCTGACGCCGGCGCTGGCCATCGGATCGCTGGGAGAGCTGTACGGCAGCCGGCATGGCCTGCGCTGGATCGCGGGAGGGTTCCTGTTGACGCTCGCCACGGCCTGGGCCCTGGCCGGAGGTGTGGGGACGTGATGGGCGTCGGGAAGAATCCGGCCCTGGTGGACAGACCGGATTGTCGCTGCATGTGGCAGGTTTTCCTGCGGACGCTGAGCCTCCAGGGATCATGGAACACGCAGCGCATGCAGAACCTGGGCCTGGTCTACGCCATGTTGCCGTGGTTGCGGCGGGCGGAGTTGCCGGTGCGGGAGGCGCGACAGTTCTGTCGCCGGCACTACGAGTACTTCAACACCAACCCCTACTATGCGAATCTGCTGGTCGGCGGATTGCTGAGGTTGGAGGAGGAGAACCGGCGGACGGACGGGGCGATGCTGCAGATCGTCCGCAATTTCAAGGATTCCCTGGGCCGGGCGCTGGCCTCGCTCGGTGACCAGTTCGTCTGGTTGGGCCTGCAGCCCACCCTGCTGGTGATGGCGTCATTGGCTGCGGCGTCCGGTTCACACTGGGTTCCCCTGGCGTTGCTGTCGGCGTTCACGCTGGTCCAACTCTCGGGTCGTTACCTGGTCCTGGTCTGGGGCTACGATCTGGGGCTGGAGATCGCCGATCGGCTGGCGTCACCGAAATGGCATCAGGCCATCTGGACGGCGAAGCGCGCCGGCGCCCTGTTCACGGGGGTCCTGGCGGGACTCTATGTCGCCAGGCTGGATCTCCTGCTGCGCGCCGATGGCGAGCGGTCGTTGCTGCTTGCCACGGCCCTGGCCCTGGGGCTGTCGATGACGGCGCGGCGGCGATGGCCAGGCGAGAGCCTGCTGCTGCTGATGCTGCCTCTTGCCGTGGCGATGACCTATCTGTAGATTCCGGGTTTCGTGTCCGATCGCGGGCCCCGGTGGCGTAAAAGGAGCGACTTCTTGAGAACTGCCAAGGCAACTGTAGCCGATCCTGTCGGATTCCACCTGCGCGCCGCAGGACGCATCGTCAAGCTCGCCAAGACGTTCGCTTCGGACGTGACCGTCCGCTTCAGCGGCCGCTCTGCCAATGCCAAGAGCATCATGGGGCTGGCGAGTCTGGCCGCGGACCACGGCAGCGTCGTGGAACTAGAGGTCGCAGGACCCGACGAGGTGGCTGCCACCGAGGCCCTCATCCACCTGATCGAGGTCGAGCTGGCCCACAACGAGAAGCAGGAGGGCTGATCGCTTGCGCATCGTGAGCGGAATCGCCGCGTCCCCGGGTTATGCCGTCGCCCCCGTGCATTTCATCTCGCGCGAGGCGCCAGAAATCGTGCGCCGCGTCATAGCTCCCGGCGAGATCGAGGCCGAGATCGCGCGTCTGGATGACGCCATCGGCAAGGCGCGAGACCAGATCCAGGTTCTGATCGGGAAGCTGGCGAAGGATCTGGGCCCCGAAGAGTCGGCCATCATGGAAAGCCACCTGCTGATCCTGGAGGACGAGCTCACCGTGGGTCGCGCGCGCGAGATCATCCGCGCCGAATCGCTCAACTGCGAGGCGGCCCTGAAGGAGGCCGTCGGCGAGATCATCCGCCAGTTCCACGCGCTTGAGGATTCCTATTTCCGTGAGCGCACCCAGGATCTGCACGACGTGGAAGAGCGCATCCTGCGCATTCTGACGGGTACCGACGACGCGACCGTCGTCGGCCCCACCGCGCCCAGCATCGTGGCGGCCGTGGATCTCACCCCGTCCGATACGGTCACCATCGGTTCGCGCAACGTGCTGGCCTTCGTGCTCGGCGAAGGCAGCCGCACCAGCCATGTGGCGATCCTGGCCCGTTCGCTCGGCGTGCCGGCGGTCCTGGGACTGGGCGACGAAGTCTCCCACCTGATCGACGGGGATCTGCTGGCGGTCGACGGCGAACTTGGCGAAGTGGTCCTGCAACCCGACGCGGAGACCCTGGCCCGCTTCCGTCAACTCGCCCAGCGCGATAGCAGGGTGGCCGCGAAGCTGAGCCACCTGAAGGATCTGCCCGCGGTGACGCCGGACGGCCGCACCGTCAAGATGATGGTCAACATCGAGTTGCCTGTGGAGGTCGACAAGGCGCTGGACTGCGGAGCCGAGGGTATCGGGCTGCTGCGCACCGAGTACATCTATTTCCAGCACCGGACCATTCCGGACGAACAGGAGCAGCTGGCCGTCTACGGCGACATCATGAGGCGCATGGAGGGGCGCCCGGTGCTCTTCCGTACCCTGGACGTCGGCGGCGACAAGGTGCAGCGCTACCTGGGCGTGCGCAAGGAATCGAACCCTTTTCTGGGCTGGCGCGGCATCCGCTTCCTGCTCGCCAACCCACCCCTGTTCAAGTCCCAGCTGCGGGCGATCTACCGGGCCGCCGCCCTGGGGCCGGCGCGCCTCATGTTCCCCATGATCACGGGCGTCGCGGAACTGCGGTCGGCGCGGGAGATCTGCCGTGAATGCTGCGACGAACTGGCCGGCGAGGGCCTGGCGCACGATCCGGAGCTCGAGATCGGCATCATGATCGAGACGCCCGCGTCCGCCATGGTGGCCGACCTGCTGGCCCGCGAATGCGACTTCTTCAGCGTGGGAACCAACGACCTGATCCAGTACACGCTGGCCATGGACCGGCTCAACAGCCGCGTGGCGTACCTCTACCAGCCTCTCCACCCCGGTGTGCTGAGGCTGATGCGAAACACGGTCCAGGCGGCGCATGCGGCCGGCATCTGGGCCGGCATCTGCGGGGAGATGTCCTCGGAGACGCGTTACGCCGAGGTATTGCTCGGACTGGGATTCGACGAGTTGAGCATGCATGCGGCCCAGCTGCCGAAGGTCAAGCAGGTGGTGCGCTGGACGCCGCAGACGGAAGCAGCGGCCCTCGTGGAGGAGCTCTGCGCCTGCGATACGGCCGAAGCTGCGGACCGTCTCTTGACGAGCTATCTGGAGGAGAAGAAGGCACGTCGCTTCGCGAGCAACCGGGAGGGTCGGGTGAATGACTGACTCCGGCTTGGTCAGGATGTTGGCTCTGGTCGGGGACATGGCCGACGACCTCCAGGCCAGTCGCGGATTGGCGGGCCTCGAGCGCGTGGCGCCCCTGCCGCCGCCTCCCGGCGGCTTGTTGATCTGCGGCATGGGCGGTTCCGCCATCGCCGGCGATCTGCTGGTAGCCTACGCCGCGACGCGCGGCTTGCGTCTCTCGGTATGGCGCGACTACGGCCTGCCTGGCTGGGTCGACGCCCGCACGCCGGTGATCCTCTGCAGCTATTCGGGCAACACGGAGGAATGTCTCTCATCTGCGCGCGAAGCGTCCGCGCGTCGTTGCCCCCGGGTCGCCATCTCGTCCGGAGGGGAGATGGCATGTCTCGCCCGGGACGGTATCGACGGTGGCGCGCCCTTTCCCCTGGTGGAGGTGCCGGGCGGCCTGCCGCCGCGCGCGGCGCTGGGATTCGGACTGGGCGCCCTGGCCCACGTCCTGTCCAGGCTGGGCCTGCTGCCCGGCGTCGATGAGGAGATCGCGGCCGCCGTTTCCACGCTTCGCGAAGGTGTGGAGCGTCTGGGACCCGCCTCCGGCCCCGACAGCCCGGCCAAGTCCGCGGCCAGGACGACGCTGGGACGCATGCTGGTGGTCTACACCACATCCCCCGCAGCCCACGCGGCCGGCATGCGCCTGAAGGCCCAGGTCAACGAGAACGGCAAATCGCCCGCCCTGGTCGTACCCTTCCCCGAGCTCGACCACAACGATATCGTGGGCTGGGAGGTGCTGAGGCCCCGTCGCGACGACTTCGTATTGCTGTTGCTCCGGTCCGCGGACGAGAACACGCGCACGTCACTCAGGGTCGATGTGACGCGCGAATTGCTGGCCGAGGAATTTCATACTATCCTGGAGTTCCGGGCCGCCGGCGAGACGATGCTGGCGCGCACGCTATCCCTGGTGCAGTATGGAGATTACTTGTCCTGCTATCTCGCGGAGGCGGCGGGCGTGGATCCCGTGCCCGTCGCCAGGATCGAGATCCTGAAGCAGCGTCTCCAGGCGCTGGGCGAATGAACGAGACGGACCGGCGATACGGCGGTCGGCGAACGCAGGTCCCGCACGACCCGATCAAGGAGCATCCATGGCCTCGCAACATCTCTTCACCAGCGAATCCGTGACCGAAGGCCATCCCGACAAGGTCGCGGACCAGATCTCCGACAGCGTCCTGGACGCCATCCTGGCTCAGGACCCGCATGGACGCGTGGCCTGCGAAACCCTGGTGACCACCGGCCTGGCCATGGTGGCGGGGGAGATCACCACCGAGACCTACGTCGACATCCCCAAGATCGTGCGCCACACCATCCGGGAAATCGGCTACACGTCCGCCGCATACGGATTCGACTCGGAGACCTGTGCGGTCCTGACCGCGATCGACGAGCAATCGCCCGACATCGCGCTCGGCGTCGACAGCGGCGGCGCCGGCGACCAGGGGCTGATGTTCGGCTACGCCTGCCGCGAGACCTCGGAGTTGATGCCCTTGCCCATCATGCTGGCGCATCGTCTGACCCGCAGGCTCGCCCAGGTGCGCAAGAACGGCGAACTGCCCTGGGTCCGTCCCGACGGCAAGGGTCAGGTCACGGTCGAATACGACGGAAGCAAACCCGTGCGCGTCACCACGGTCCTGATCTCCACGCAGCACGACCCCGACACGGCTCATCTGCGGGAACAGGTCATCGAGCACGTCATCGACCCGGTGCTGGCCGCGGCGGATATCGATCACCAGGGCCTCACCTATCACGTGAACCCGACCGGGAGCTTCGTCATCGGGGGCCCGCAGGGCGATTGCGGGCTGACGGGACGCAAGATCATCGTGGATACCTACGGCGGCAGCGCCCCACACGGGGGAGGGGCTTTTTCCGGCAAGGATCCCTCCAAGGTGGATCGCTCCGCCAGCTATGCGGCCCGCTGGGTCGCCAAGAACGTCGTGGCCGCGGGCCTTGCCGACCGCTGCCAGATCCAGCTGGCCTACGCCATCGGCGTCGCCGAACCGGTCTCGGTCGCCGTGCAGTCGTTCGGCACGGGCGCGATACCCGACGAACGCATCGTCGCCGCAGTGCGCGAGGTCTTCGACCTGACCCCGCGCGGGATCATCGCGGGGCTGGACCTCCTGCGCCCGATCTACCGGGCGACGGCCGCCTATGGCCACTTCGGACGCGAGGCCCGCGTGTTCCCGTGGGAGGGCACCGATCGCGCGGAGGCCTTGATAAGCAGCGCCGGCTGATCCGCGCGTCTCGACGACAACAGCAAAAGAAGAGGCGTCGCCGGATCCGGCGGCGCCTCTCGTTCGTCTCACGTCCCGGTCGCCGCTATCTGGTCGGCAGCTCCACATGGACCGTGACCGTGTCGAATCTGGTGACGTTCGTATGGGTGTCGAAGACGGTCACTCTCACCATGCGATCGCCGACGTCGTCCGTGTTGAAGACATGCCTCGGCTCGCGCACCGGATAGACGCTGCCCAGGATGTCGTCCATGTCCCAGGTGAAATTGAACCGTTCGTAGAAACCCCTCTCGGGGTCGAAGCCGCAGAGATCGGCGACCACGGACAGGGCGACCAGGCCGTCGTCGCTAGCGTCTGGCAGGTGTCCGAACGATACGTCGGCGTGCTGGTTCAGCAGCAGCACACGGTCCACGAGACGCCGGCTGGAGTCGTACAGATAGATGGCGCCTACGAAATTCTCCGGCTGTCCCGCCCAGTTCCCGGTCATATGGAAGTTGGTGTGGGTGGGGCCGGCAATGCTGCGGTTGTCCACCCAGATGATCAGAAATCCCCCGGGCGGCAGCACCGTGCTCGCCGCGAAACGCCACTTGTTGGGGATCGAGGTGTCGTTGGTAAGCGACCAGTTGGTGAGCGATACCGACTGGGTCGTTGATGGGTTGTGGAGCTCGAGCAGGGGTTCGAAGAGACCGTTCACCGGGTTCGGGATGATCGACACGTTGAAGGCCAGGATCTCGTTGAAGACGACCGTCTGGCGGATGTTGCTGCCGCCGCTGCCGTTGCTCGTGCCCATGGTGGGTGCGGTGAAATAGGCCATGCTGGCCGTGACGGTCGTGTCTTCGCTGGCCTGGATGAACATCGAGTCGGACTGCACCTCGACGAAGATGCTCATCGTGTCGCTGTCGCCGTCCTCGTCCGTCACGGTGGCGAGGACGCTGTAGTCCCCCGGCTCGTTGAAACGGTGGGAGGTGATCGAACCGTTCGCCGTTCCCCCGTCCTGGAAATCCCAGGAGACGTGGAGCGGGGCATTCGCGCCGGTCGGATCAGCGGTAGGGTTGCCGCCGGTGACGAAGGCCACGAATTGAACGTTCACCGGCGCGATGCCGCATTCCACGTTGGCCTCGAGCCTGGTGATCGAGGGTCTGAGATTCCCGTCGTCGCTGCAGCCGACGACCACAGCAATGACCAGGCAGGCCAGCCAGAGGATCAACATGAACTTGCGCATGAGTCGGGCTCCGTAGTCGCGGTGACGTATATAAAGGTCGCGTCGGCAAGGACGCACGGCCTTGACCTGTTCAAATTAAGAAGTTAGGGCAGCCGGGGCAAGGAGTCCAGCGAAAAGGGGTCGGTCACGGCCCGGACATGCCGGTCTAGCGCCTCACCCGCAGGAACAAGGTGAGCGCCAGCGCGCTGTAGGCGAGGTTGCCCGCCCAGGCCGCGATCACGGGGGGCAGCGCCCCGTTGTGACCCAGCGCACGGCCGAAGTTGACGGAGAGATAGTAGCCGAAGCTGATCAGGATGGTCCAGCCGAAGCCGCTGGCCACGGTCGTCTTGCGCGGGCCCGAGGCCAGCAGGATGCCCAAAAACACGACCACCAGATGCACCACCGGAAACGCCAGCTTGAAGTGGAGATCCACCTCGTAGGCGGTCGCGTCGCCGCCGCTGGAGCGGATCGTATGCACGTAGCGCCGGAGCTGTCTGACGTTCATGCTTTCGGGTTTGAGCCTGTCGTCCCGGAAAGCCTGCGGGGTGATGCCGCCGAGTCCGGAAGCCAGGTTCTCGAACCTGGAGATGCTGTCGCCGCCGGCGCTGAACCAGCGGTGTGTGCCGTTCTGGAGCATCCACTGCCCGCCTTCCCACACGGCCGTCTCGGCGTCGTAACGCTCGACGACCCGGGCGCCCGCCAGCAGGTGCGCCCGGAACTCCTTGATCCGGTCCTGTTCCGGCACGAAGGTCCGGGCGTAGTAGAGCCAGCCATCGGTGCCGGTCAACGCGATGTCGTTGGTGGGCCGGATCCGGTCCGGCCGGCCGTGGACCTCGACCTCCCAGATACGTTCCACTTCGGCGTTGGCGCCGGGCAGGACGAATTCGCTCCAGGCCAGGGAGAACAGCGTGGCGATCGCCGCCAGCAGCATCAGGGGACGCGTCACCTGCATGAGGGAGCGACCGGCGGCGAACAGCGCCGTCAGCTCGTTGTAGCGCGCCATCATGCCCACGGAGAAGAGCGTGGCCATGAGCATGCCGATGGGCAGGACCGTGTCGATGATCCAGGGGATCTTGTTCAGGTAGTAGCGCGCCATCATGCCGGGCGTCGCCTTGTTGTCCATGAAGCTGTCCATGTGGTCGAAGAGGTCGACGAGCGTGAACAGGATCAGGGCGCCCAGGATGGTGAACAGGAGGATGCGCAGGAAGCCGGAGACGGCGTTGCGGTGCACGAGTCGCATCAATCGGTCTCCCCGGTGCCGGAACCATCCGCGCGCGGGCGCAGGGTGAACGAGAACAGCGATGACTCCTTCACAGTGCGCAGCAGTACGGGGATGCCTATCAGTGTCAGCGAGGCGTTGGCCATCCACATCGCGAGCGCCGGGTCCAGGCGCCCGCGGTCGGCCAGCTTCTCGCCCCCGATCAGGAAGAGGTAGTAGACCAGATAGAGGCCCAGGGCAAGGCTCAGCGATACGCCCCGGCCGCTGCGGGCGGTGGACACGGCCATGGGCAGCCCCAGCAGGACGAAGACGAGGCAAGCCACGGGGATGGCGAACTTCTTGTGGAATTCCACCATGTAGCTGTTCTCCCGCGCGCGTTGCGACCGTACGACATTCTCCTGGAAACCGGCCGAGCGCGCGGCGCGCCTGGCTTCCTGCCGCGTTCCCTTGAGCAGGTTGCGCCGCTGGGCGAGGTCGGGTGCCTCGGTGCTCCGCTGCCGGCCCAGGAGTTCGCCGCGCGTCCGCGGATCCAGCAGACTCCACTGTCTCTGGGCCAGGCTGCCGGACAGCTCGCGGCTGCGGCTCTCCGTCTTGCGCCTCTCCTCCGCCTCCCGACCGGCGGCCTCCAGCAAGGCCGTCAGGTTCATCTCGCGGTCGCCCCGCGAGGTGCGGTTCGACGCCTGGAGGTTCCGTTCCATGTCCTTGATGTGGAGGTTGTGGCTGTTGAAGCGGGTGATCGTGTACCGGGCCAGGTCGTTGTCGTCGGGCAGGTCGTGGATCTCGCCGTCGTGGAGCTCGATGCGCATGGTGTTGCTGTCGTGCAGCGGGACGATGGTGCCCCAGGCGGCGGTGGTCATCGTCGGCGCGATGTCGCCCGGCCCGTCCTTCTCCAGGATGATCACCTGTTCTATGCGGTTCGTCTTCTCGTCCTTACGCTTGACGTAGATGGTGATGCGGTCGTTGAGTTCGGTGAACAGCTGTTCGCGGATCTCCATCATGGGCCGGACGTGCTTGATGTCGTAGAGCAGGTTGGCCAGCTTGTGGTTCCACTCCGGCAGGACGTAGTGATTATAGGCCGTCATGGCCAGCGTCAACACCAGCGCTCCCCCCAGAAGCGGCCTCAGCAGGGCGTAGAGTCCGATGCCGCTGGCCTTCATTGCCGTAATCTCGTGATCGGCCGCCAGTTGCCCCACGCCCATCAGCACGCCGATGAGCACCGCCATTGGTATGGATAATGCAAACATGTGTCCCAGGCTGAGGATCAGGACCTCCGTAGCCGTCCAGAAGGAAACACCCCGGGTCACGAAAAGCTCGACATACCGGTAGAGTATGTCGATCATCAGCACGAAAGTCACCACGCAGAAGCCGAATACGAATGGCCCGGAGGTCGTGCGGAGCAGATGTTTATTCAGCAGATTCATGGTTGTGGGCTTCGTGATCACTGTCGACGTCCGTGGGCAGCCTGACTCCTTTCGTGGACGTTGGGTGGGGACGTAACCGGCTACGACCGCAGTGTAGTAGGTCGGCAGCGCCAGGACAATAATTGAAAGGGGCCGGTCTCATCCGGCCGTACCGTACGCACGGGAGAGACGCGACCCGATGGGCAGCCGCATCAGCAGCAAGGACTCGTGGTATTGCCGGCTGTTGCCCGCGCCCCTGCTGTTGATCGCACTGCTGTCGGCCGCTCCCGCCTGCGCCGATCCGGATTACGGCGGCCCGATCCTGCCGGGAATCGATCCCCTGATCAACGGTACCCGCGACGCGCGCCTGCTGGGCGTGGACCGTCTCATCGTCCGGGAGCGGATCCTGGAGCAAGGTCCGGACCCCGTGGACGGGGAGGGTCTCCCGGATTACGACAAGCGCATGTGGCATCTGTCCCTCAAGAGGGCCGGGGTGGACCTGAAGCGCATGATCACGGTGGTCGAGCCCGCGAGCTACTACGGGCTGGAAACCGTGTTCAGATACCCCGCCTACCACTTTCTGTTCCAGTCCCCGCAGACGTTGCCCGGCGGCTTCATCTACTACCCGCCGCGCAACGTGGACGCCGTCGAGATCGACCTGTTCGTGGATGACATCGACAACGCGTTCGCGCGCAAGCTGGCGGTGTGCAACGTTCGCAACCGCCTCATGCAGCTCAACGCCTACGGCGAAGGCGGCATCCGCCGCGACGACGACGGCCTGATCAACCTGACCATCCCCATCAAGATCCCCCGCACCCTGGAAAAGATCATCGGGCGCGGGGAGAAGACCAGCATACGCATCTCCGGTCGCGAACGCATTTCGATCTCCGGCGAGACGTCCCGCTCCAACCGGTTCACGGCCACCGAGCGGCGGCAGAACCAGAGCTGGTTCCCGACCCTCGACATGGAGCAGCAACTGCAGATCAACCTGTCGGGGCAGATCGGCGAGAAGATCAAGCTGGAAGTGGATCACAACAGCGATGTGATCGGACCCGACGCGACGAAGATCCGGCTGACCTTCGAGGGCGGCGAGGACGACGTCATCCAGTCCATCGAGACCGGAGACGTGGGTCTCACGTTGCCGGGCAGCCAGCTGCTGGGCTACAGCTCCAACAAGTCGGGGCTCTTCGGCATCAAGACCGAGGGCCAGGTCGGTTCCACCGAGTTCACGGTGGTGGCCAGCAAGCAGAAGGCCGAATCGGCGTCCAAGTCATTCAACTCCCAGGGCGGCTCGGTCGGCGAGCACATCATCGAGGCCTACCGCTATCTCAACAACCGCTTCTTCCGGCTCGACCTGCCCCAGGACGACCTTGTCGCTCACGACTATCCGGACAACCCGGGCCGCAACAGCAGCGTCGAGACGATCAATCGCAATTCGGTCCAGGTCTACCGGTTCATCGGCGCGGGCCTGCAGCAGACCGGCGACATCCGCAACATCGTCGCGATTCCCGACACGACCGGTCGCTGGGACGAGGCGTACATCCAGGACGCGCTGGTGACCAACCCGGACGGGTTGCAGTATGGCGAGCTGTGGCGTCCGGTCCCCTTCGAGATCCTCATCGACCAGGACGAGAACCTGGTGGCCATCGATCTGCTGAACGAGCAGGACGTGCGCGGCCTGCTGGCGGTGACCTACGACGTGGCCCACGCCGACGGCACGCGCTGGCGCGTGGGCGACAAGCCCGGCGAGGACGAGGGCCAGCGCGTGGATATCGACGGCGAGCTCTACTACAAGATGAAGCTGCTCAAGCCGCAGATCGCGGACCGATTCACCTGGCAGTACGTGCTGCGCAACATCTACCCGCTGGGCGGCACCAACATCGACGCTTCGACCTTCGATCTGCGCATCGAGCTCAACACCTTCACCGATTTTCCCAATCAGGACCTGACGGCCGACGGCGTCGGCAGCCGCCTGGACTGGTTCCGGATCTTCGGCCTGGACCGCGAGGACCAGCAGTCCAACGCAGGATCAGACGGCCTGGTCGACAAGCACCGGACTGTCATCTTCGACTATGTGCGGGGACTGCTCAAGTTCCCCCTGGACTTCCCCGAGCCCTTCAACGCGCCACAGGCGGTCTACGAGGCCTACGCGGATTCCTCGGCCTTCGACTTCGCGACGTCGCAATTATCCAGCAACCTCATACCCGAGATCTACGACTGGCAGACGAACCCCAACAACCTGTCGAACTACACCCAGTACCGCCTGGTGGCCAGCCATGCGGCTGCGTCCAGCTCGTTCAACCTCGGCGTGTCGAACATCGAGGAGGGATCCGAGACGGTCACCCTGGACGGGCGGACCCTGACCCGCGGCACCGACTACGACATCGAATACACCTTCGGCGAGGTCACCCTCAAGGGTGACGCGGCGGCCAACATCTCGCCGGACTCGCAGATCGGCGTGAACTACCAGTACGCGCCTTTTCTGGGCGGCGGCAACAGCAGCCTGCTCGGGTTCAACCTCAGCTATGCCCTGGGCCAGAACAGCAGGATGTCGACGACCTGGCTGTACGAGAGCAATCAGGTGGTCGGCCACAAGGCCAAGCTCGGCGAGGAACCCAGCCGGACCCTCGTGGGAAACGTCAACGGCCAGTTCATGTTCAGACCGCAGGTCTTGACGGGCTTCGCCAATCTGCTCAGCCGCCACGACAGCGACCGGGAGAGCACGGTCCGGGTCAACGGCGAATACGCCGTCAGCATTCCCAATCCCAACACCTTCGACGAGGTGTTCGTGGAGGACTACGAGGGGATCGACTCCTCCGATCTGATGCCGGTCAGCCGGCTCTCGTGGTCCGCCGCCAGCGCCCCGGTGCATGGACAGGGCCTGCAGCTGGATCCCACCGATCCACGCTATCCGGAGAACGCCCATCTCCTGGACCACGACTACGACCCCGATCACCGGCTCGAGACCCGCTGGTTCCTGCCCAAGGACAACACCCTGCGGCGCTACCTGAACCCGGATCTCAAGGAGGCGGAGGCCCGGGAGGCACAGCAGGTCCTGCAGATCTTCATGTCCAGCGAGGGCGAGACGTGGACGGCGGACAACTGGAGCGGCGTGATGCGCGGGCTCGGCAGCGCCGGCGTGGACCTGACCAAGACGCAGTTCCTCGAGTTCTGGGTCAACGATTACCGCCACGAGGAGCTGGGCAGCGAACGCACCGGCACGCTGCACTTCGACTTCGGCTACATCAGCGAGGACTTCTACTGGCCGAAGCTGGCGGGCGGCTCCCTGCAGACGGGCACCTTCCAGCGGGAGGACGGGATCCTCGACGGCACGCCCAACGGCCTCTGGACCATCGACGAGGACGTGGGCCTCGGCAACGACCCGACCGACGACCAATACAGCGCGGAATACAACAGCAGTTCCGATCCGTTTCCCCACATCAACGGCACCCGGCTGAACAACCGCGAGGACTCCGAGGACCTCAACGGCAACACCACCTTTGACCGGCAGAACGGGTTCTTCACCATCAGCGTGGACCTGGCCGACTCCGCCCTGGTGGATGTGCTGCGCGACTTCCCGGCCAGCGAGGTGGACGACAACATCGCCAACCACCTGGCCTGGCGGAAGTACCGCATCCGCTTGAACGATGCGCTGCACGTCGTGCCTCCCGGCGGCACGACGCCCTATCTCGGCTCGGTCACGCACATGCGCATCTGGTTCGAGGACGACGACCCGCAGCCGGGGCAGACGTCCCGCAATCTCCAGTTCTCCGAGATCAAGTTCCTGGGCAGCCGCTGGGAACGCGAGGGCATCCGGAAGGTGCCGGTCCCCGAGGCGCCAGAGGAGCTGCTGCTCACGGATGCGGACCTGCCCGCCGGCGACGTCTTCTTCATCGGCGAGGTCAACAACAAGGAGAATCCCGACTACACCCCCCCCTTCTCGCTGCACATGGAGAACAAGATCGCCGAGAAGGAGACCTCGCTGGTCGTCGACTACCAGAACCTGGACCATCAGCACCTGGTACGCGCCAGCCGTCTGGTGTCGACCCGAGGCGAGGATTTCACGCAATACGGCCGCCTGGTCTTCTACGTCTACAACCCGCGCTTCGAGCAGGCGGACATGGAGGTCTTCTACCGGGTGGGCGCGGACACGCTGAACTTCTACGAGGTCAATTACCGCTTCGACGACAGCGCCGGGGCCCGGACGGGCTGGCGCGAGATCACGCTCGACCTGGCCGAGCTCAGCAACGCCAAGCTGGCGCCGCGCGATCCCCTCGGCGGCTGGATCGAGACGGAGGTGGCCGACGCCCTGGTAGACCGGCTCTACGAGGTGAGGGTGGTGGGGGCGCCCGACCTGCGTCGCGTCAAGCGCCTGTACCTCGGTGTCCGGAACACCGATCGGACCACGCCCGCCAGCGGATACTTCTACTTCAACGACGTGCGCCTGCGAGAGGTCAAGCGGGATATCGGTCACGCCGAGCGGGTCGCCCTCAGCGTCAGCATGGCCGATGTGATCAAGGTCGATTTCGACTGGGCGCGCCGGGACGCCGAATTCCACGGGCTGAACCAGTCCACCGGCCAGGGCTACACCAACGAGGACTGGAATTTCAGTTCCAGCTTCAAGCTCGATGATTTCGTACCCATGCTGGGCTTCCGCATGCCGCTGAGCTTCGGCAAGCAGCAAGGTATCAAGCGCCCGAAGTACCTGACCAACAGCGACATCGAGATCATCGACGAGCAACTGCGTCACGAGCGATCTTCCAGGGATCAGCGCGAGAACTTCTCGATACGGCTCTTCCACGCGCCCTCCAAGTTCTCCCTGCTGCGTTTTCTGGTGGATCCCTGGTCAATCTCGCTGAGCGGTTCGCGCAACGAGAACGACACGCCGTTGACGCGGCTGAACGGGGAGAACTGGCAGGGGTCGGTCTCCTACGATCTCAATTTCAAGAGCAGGCACCAGCTGGGCGACCTCCCTCTGCTGAACGTGGTGCCCGTCGTCAAGAGCATCTCGCTGATGCCCTCGAAGATGTCCTTCAGCGGCAGTTTCAGCGGCTCGACCCAGCACGTCGCCAACTACAACGTCCTCGAGGGCGATTACGTCGACCGGCCCGTCAACAGGACGCGCAGCGGCAACCTCAAGGGCACCATCGCCCACAAGCCGTTGCCCATCGCGGACGTGAACCTGACGGTCCGCTCCGACCGCGACATGTTCCGTCCGCGGGAGGTGCTGGGAATCAACGTGGGCACCGAGACGGTCTACAGCCATCAGTTCCAGATCCGCTTCTCCACGCCCAACACCCTGGGCCTGCCCAAGACCTGGGTCTTCATGCCCCTCAACAAGGCCTTCACGTCCCTGAAGAAGACCCGGCCCTCGCTGGATTATCAGAGTTCGTTCACGGACGATCACTCGCGGAACGTCATGCAGGAGGGGGATCCGCCGGGGACGAAGAACCTGCAGAACTCCGGCGACTGGACCTTCAGGGCGTCCGTACCCATCAACGAGACCTTCAGGAAGCTATTCCCCGCGAAGACCGGTCTGTCCGATCGCGAGCGGGAGATGCGGCTCAGGGAAGAGGAGAAGCTGAGGCGCCGGCAGGGCGCCACCGGCGCGGGTGACGCCGCAGCGGAGGAATTCGACGATCCCCGTCTCGATGATCCGACGCTCACGCCCGCGGAGCGCCAGGCGATCATCGACGAGCTGTTGATCGAGCAGAACCTGCAGCGGGACCGGGATGACGAAGAGCACCGGCAGCGCCGGCAGGGGGAAGGCGGCGAAGGCGGCGGGGAGGTCGCCGAGGTCGAGAGTGAGACTGAAGGCGGCTCGCCCGACGGCGGCGGTTTCGCGATCCCCAATCCCTTCAGCCCCCTGCTGTCGGTCCTGCGCGATCTCGAACCCATCCAGTTCAATTATACCAGGAAGAGATCCAGCGGATACGGACGCTTCCAGAACTCGGCGCCGTTCTGGTACAAACTCGGTTTCGCCCAGACCATCGACGAGCCGGATTCGCTCTACGTGGTCTACAACACGCGCAGCACCCAGAACCTGACCATGTCGACCACGGCCAAGCTCTCGCGGATGATGTCGGTCGATCTGAAGTTCAACAAGAGCCGCAGCGAGATCATCAGCGTGGGCACGCACGGCTGGTCCTACGCACAGGACTGGCCGGACGTGAACTTGTCGGTGGTGGGCCTCGAGAAGCTGGGGATCATGGGGGGCGGGGACGGACTCTTCAGATCGGCAGGCCTGCAGTTGAACTACAAGTACTCGCGGAGCGTACCCTCGTACACCGCGGTCAGTTACAATCCACGCGAGAACCGGACGATCTCGCCGCGTTTGAACATGACGCTGCAGAACGGCCTGACCCTGTCCCTCAACACCGCCCTGGGCGTGGACCGCAACAAGACCGCCGGCGCCCAGGAGATCTCGGACCGCTTCAACGTCAATCTGCAGGTCCGCCATACCTTCCGCGCCGAGGGTCTGCTGGCCCGCCTCGGGCTGTATCGTCCGGGCGTGCAGCCGACCGTGAACATGGACGTGGACATCTCGTACAACAAGAGCTCGACGCGGCGCTGGAATCCCAGCACCGATTCCTCGGGCAAGCCGGACACGGAGATCGGCACCTCGCGCATCGGCGTCAACCCGCGTTTCAGCTACCAGATAACGCGCAACCTCTCCGGTGCGTTACGCCTGAGTTTCAGCCGAAACAAGGTCGACGAGACGGACAGCGTGACCAGCAGCTTCGGTCTCGGTATGGAGGCGACATTTGTATTCTAGCAAGTCTTTCACGGCGTGGATGATCCTGGCGGCGTTTATCCTGGCCACCGGGGCGGCGGCGCGCCGGGACCGGGCGGATGACGCCTTCTCCGGCGAGCGGGCCATGGCCTTGCTCGAGATGCAGTGCGACATGGGGCCCCGCCTGCCCGGTTCCCCCGGGCACCAGGCCTTGCGGCTGTCGATCGAGTCTCACGCGGATTCCCTGGGACTGGGCTTTGCCAGCCTTTGTTTCGACCGTGCCGATCCCGGGGGCGGCGGCGCGCTGCACCTCTGCAATCTGGTTGTCACCTGCGGGGACGGTGACGGCCCACCCCTCTGGCTGGGCGCCCACTACGACACGCGCCCCCATTGCGATCTGGAGCCTGACCCCGCCCAGGCGGCCCTGCCGCTGATCGGCGCCAACGACGGCGCCAGCGGCGTGGCCGTCCTGCTGCACCTGGCGGAGTTGTTCGCCGCCGTGCCTCCGTCGCGGCCGGTAGCCCTGATCTTCTTCGACGGTGAGGACTCCGGCCTGCAGGGCAACCTGTCGAGTTATTGCCTGGGCTCGCAACATCTCGCCGAGCGCTGGGACGACTTCGGCTCCCCCCTGGCCGGACCGCGCCCGGAAGGCCTCATCGTGATCGACATGGTGGGCGAGCGGGGCCTCGACATTCCGTACGAACCGATGTCCTGGCGCGCCGCGGGGGACTGGCTGGAGGCAATATTCCACAGGGCCTTCGAGCTGGGCCTGACCGCCTTTCGTCCTGAACCCGGCCGGAACGTCTACGACGACCACGTTCCCTTCATCCAGTGCGGTCTGCGGGCCGTGGACCTGATCGATTTCGATTTTCCACAGTGGCACACGACCGGCGACATACCCGCCGTCTGCGCCCCCGCCAGCCTGGAGCAGGTGGGTCGCTTGCTGGCGGATATCGCGTATCGCCCCCTGGATCATTAACCTGCCGGACGCGCCGACCCGTCGTTTTTTCCTTGCTACACCCTGTCGGGTGCAGTTACTATTGTGTCGCTTCAGGAGTGCGCCACGCGGCGTGGTTTTTGGAGTGGGCGCAAGTCCACTTCTTTTCGTATGTGCCCATGACGTGGTGAAACCTGGCGATGTCGGGAAGGTGACTCGACCGTGAACCGTTACGAGTTGTCAGCCAGAGTCATCGGTCTGCTCGAGGATCCGCTCGCCGAACTCGGCTTCGAACTGCTGGACGTGCGCATCTACCAGGGAGGCGGCCGGCTCACGCTGCGCGTCTACCTGGATACCGAGAACGGCGTCTCGGCTGACGATTGCGCCCGCGCCTCCCGCACGGTGGGCATGCTGCTGGAGGAAACGGATCTGGTGGCGGACGCCTACCTGATCGAGGTGACGTCACCCGGCGTGAGACGCCCCTTGCGGACACCCGCCCATTTCCGGGGCGCCGTCGGCCAGGACGTCATCCTGAAGGTCTTCGCCGCCAAGGGAGCGCGTTCGCTCAAGGGCAGGCTGCTCGAGGCCGGCGACACGGAGCTCGTCCTGGAACCCGCCGCCGCGGCCGAACAATCCGGCGCCGAGACGGACGCGAAGGTCCTGCACCTGAAGATGGACGAGATACGCGAGGCCAACCTCGACCCGGACTTCGATGTGCAGGCGCTGATCAATGCCGACCGGCGCCGTCGCAAGCAAGACAAGAAACAGGCGCGCGAACAGCGCCGTGAGCAGAGACGCCGGCCGCGCAAGAGCTAGGCCTCGGCGTCTGGGGAGATTGAAGCCATGGACTACAACGTCCTCGACGCCCTCGCCATGATCACGAGGGAAAAGAACGTGGACCGGTCTATCGTCATCGAGTCGCTCGTGGCTGGTCTGCAGTCCGCCGCCCGCAAGAAGCTGGGCGCCGAGTCGATCATCGATGCGCGCGTGGACGAGACCACAGGCGCCATGTCCGTCGAGCTGGTCAAGACCGTGGTCGAGGAGATCGAGGACGAGGACGCCGAGATGACCATAGAGGAGGCCCGCGCCGAGTTCGGCAGCCAGGTCCAGATCGGCGACGAGTTGCGCTGGGACCTGCCGCTAGAGGATTTCGGGCGCAATGCGATCCTGGTCGCGAAGCAGATCCTGGTCCAGAAGGTCAGGGAAGCCGAGCGCTCGCAGATCTTCGACACCTACAGGGACCGCGTGGGCGAGATCATCACCGGCACCGTGCAGCAGGTGGATCGCGGAAACGTCCTGGTCAATCTCGGGCGCGTGGAGGCCCTGCTGCCCTGGCGCGAACAGATCCGCGGCGAAAAGCAACGACAGGGCGCGTCCATCCGCTGCCTCGTCATCGAAGCCCTCGACAACGCCAAGGGTCCGCAGATCATTCTGTCGCGCAGCCACCCCGGTTTCCTGAAGCTGCTCTTCGAACAGGAAGTGCCGGAGATCCAGGAAGGCATCGTCGAGATCAAGGCGGTGGCGCGGGAACCGGGCTCGCGGTCGAAGATCGCCGTGGTCTCCAACGACGACCGCGTGGACGCCGTCGGCTCCTGTGTCGGCATGAAGGGCAGCCGCGTGCAGGCCGTCACGCGGGAACTGTCCGGCGAACGCATAGACATCGTGCCCTGGAGCTCCGAGACCTCGTTGCTGATCAGCCGGGCGCTCAGTCCCGCCGAGGTCAGTAACATCATCCTCAACGAGGCCACGCATGAAGCCACGGTAGTGGTCAACGAGGATCAGCTGTCCAAGGCGATCGGCAAGGAGGGCAAGAACGTCCGGCTGGCGGCCAAGCTCACCGAATGGAAGATAGATCTGGTCTCCTCGCGCGAATACCACATCCGTCAGCGGATCAAGTCGGAGGTCTCCATGGAGCTCGAGGAGATGAACGGCGTGACCGAGAGGCTGGCGGGCCTGCTGCGCGAGGCCGGCATCCATTCCATCCGGGAACTCGCCCTCGTTCCCACCGAGACTCTGCTCGCGATCCCGGGCATCGGTCCCAAGACGGCGGAATCCCTGCAGGACACCGCTATCGTGACCATGGAGGAGCTCGATCGCATCATCGAGACCACCGTCGCGGAGGAAGTGGCCAAGGCCGAAGCCGAGGAGAAGCCGCTCTTCGACGAGAGTCTGCTCGGCGACGAATCCGTAGATGCGGAGGCGGATGCCGAGACGGGCGCGGCGGCCGGCGAGGAAGAGCAGGCCAAGGATGCCTTCCTGGATTTCGACAGCAGGCTCAACGCGATCGAGTCCGAGGAAGACGCGGCCGCCGAGGAGGATGCCGGCGCTGACGCAGCATCGGCCGCTCCCGCCGGCGAGGATGAGGCGTCGACCGTTACCGTCAGCGAGGAGGAGCCGGCGGACGAGGAGCCGAAGGTCTGAACGACAACTCCGGAATCACCGCGCGATGCGGGAGTGGCGGCGACATGACGGGTGGAGCCGGTGTCGACAAGAGCACTTTGCTGAAGCTGCTGGGGTTGGCGCACAGGGCCGGTCGCGTGGCGTGCGGATTCGACGCGGTGGCGCAGCTGGTGGCGAGGGGACGGCGGCCGCTGGTGATCGTGGCCACTGACGCGAGTCCCGGCCAGCGAGACAAGATACTGCGCTTGCGGCCGGTGCGGGAATTCTGGACCGACCGCCTGACCCGTGACGAGCTGGCACCGGCCCTGGGGCGCAAGGAACTGATCGTCGTGGCACTGGCCGACCCGGATTTCCTGCGGGGGCTGGGCAGCGGCAAGAGCGGCAAGCGTCCCCGCAAGGCACGGGGAGCGCGACGGCGACCGTCCGACGGGAAGTGACCGGCCGGCGCCTTGTGGCCGCGAATCGGGTATTTGAACGCGTTCGGCGCGGATGGAGGTTGATCGCCTTGGTCAGGAAGCTCAGGGTTTACGAACTCGCCAAGCATTACGGCGTGGAAAGCCCGACCATACTCAAGATGATGCGCGACATGCACGCCGAGGCCAAGAGCCACATGAGCGTGGTGGAAGACGACATCATCGTCCGCGTCCACGCCACCTTCCAGCACAAGCGCGAGTTGATGCGCGTCAACTACGCCAAGGCCCACAACCTGGATCCGGAGAAGCTGAAGCACGTCGCCAGCTTCATGCCCCTCGAGATGCCGCAGCCGCCGGAAGAGCCAGAGAAGGAGCAGAAGGCGGCCAAGAAGAAGCCGACCCAGAAGAAGACGGCGAAGAAGAGGGTCGCGAAGAAAAAGGCGGCCAAGAAGACCACTGCCACGAAGAAGAAGGTGGCCAAGAAGAAGACCGTCGCCAAGAAGAAGGCGCCGCCCCAGACCGACGACGTCGGCGAGACCGTCCCGCAGGTCGCGGCCAAGGCGCCCGTGCGCGGGACGCGCATCATCAAGAAGGCCGACGTGGAGGCTTCCAGGGCCGAGGCGGAAGCCGAGGCCAAGGCCGCCGAGGAGGCCGCCGAGGCCGAGACGCCCGCGGCCGAAGCCGGCACAGCCCCCGCAGAGCGGGGCGAAGCCAAGGCGAGCGGGGACGAGGAAGGGGCCGCAGGGTCCGAGGAGACGGCCCGACAAGCCGCCGGGCCCGCAGCCGAAAAGCGCAAGCCCGTCAAAAAGCGACCGCGGCGCACCGCCAAGATCATTCGCATGGGCGAGGGCGTGGTGACAACGACCACCGGCAAGGAGCAGCCCGCCGGCCGGCCGGCCAAGAAGGACAAGGCCCCGCAACCGGAGCAGACCTGGAGCTGGGGAGAAGTACGGCGCGACCTGACCGGCAGGAAGGGACGCATCGGTTCCGAGGTCAAGGACTCGGTGCGCGAGTCCGTGCAGGCTGCCATGCAGAAACGGCAGGAAATGCGCGTCCAGCAGCCGGACACGGCTCGCAAGCGCCGGCGCAACAAGAAGAAGGTCGACGAGGTCGCCGTCGCCCAGAGCGTGAAGCAGACCCTGGCCCAGATGGGCGGCGCCAAGGGCGGCAAGCGCAAGCACAAGAAGGCGGACGACGGTGAAGGCCTCGGCGTGGCGCAGCACATGCTCTGCGTGACGGAGTACATCACGGTGCAGGAGCTGGCGGAGAAATTCGAGGTTCCGCCCCGCGACCTCATCACCAAGCTCTTCGGCATCGGCTTGATGGCGACCATGAACCAGAGGCTGGACAAGGACCAGATAGAATTGTTGGCCGAGGAATTCGAGAAGGAAGTCGAGTTCCTGTCCGAGTTCGGCGAGGACGAGCTCGCGCGCGAGGCAGTCGACGTGGGCGAGCTGGAGCACAGGGCGCCGGTGGTGACGGTCATGGGCCACGTGGACCACGGCAAGACCTCGCTGCTGGACTACATCCGCAAGACGAACGTGATCGCCGGCGAGGCGGGGGGCATCACCCAGCACATCGGCGCCTACCGCGTGATGACACCGGGCGGTCCGATCACCTTCCTGGATACGCCGGGCCACGAAGCCTTCAGCGCCATGCGTGCGCGCGGCGCCCAGGTGACCGATATCGTGATCCTCGTGGTCGCGGCCGACGACCGGATCATGCCCCAGACCATAGAGGCCATCAATCACGCCAAGTCGGCCGGCGTTCCCATCATCGTGGCCGTGAACAAGATCGATCTGCCCGGTGCGCGTCCCGATCTCGTCAAGCAGGACCTGCTCAATCACGCGATCGTGGTCGAGGAGTTCGGCGGCGAGGTGCTCAGCGCCGAGATCTCGGCGAAGAAGGGCACGAGAATCGACAAGCTGCTCGAACTGGTACATCTCCAGTCCGAGGTCCTGGAGTTGCAGGCCTCGAGCCAGGGACCGGCGCTCGGCACGGTGGTCGAGGCATCCAAGGAACCCGGGCGCGGCGTGATCTTCACGGTGCTGGTAGAGCAGGGTACGCTCCGCGTGGGCGACAATTTCCTGGTGGGACTGCAGGATGGCAAGGTCCGCGCCCTGCTGGACGAACGCGGCGACCCCATCGAGAAGGTCTGTCCCGGCGAACCGGCAGTGGTGCTGGGCGCCAGCGACGTCCCGCTCGCAGGAGACCGCCTGCACGTTCTCGGTTCCGAGCGCGAGGTGCGCGACATCGCGGCCAAGCGACGCCAGCTGCAGCGCGTGCAGCAGTTCTCGGCCCCCCAGAGGACGATCACGCTGGACAATCTCGCCGAACTTGTGGCGGACAAGGACATCAAGGAGTTGCCCCTGATCGTCAAGGGCGACGTGGCGGGCTCCGTGGAGGCCATCTGCGACTCCCTGCTGCAGCTCAACACCGAGGAAGTCCAGGTGAAGATCGTCCACAAGGGCGTCGGCGCCATCAACGAGTCCGACGTCCTGCTGGCTTCCAACACGGGCGCCATGATCGTGGGCTTCCACATGCGTCCGGGCGCGGCGATCATGGACTTCGCCGCGAGCCAGCACGTCACCATCGAGAACTTCGACATCATCTACGAAGTGGTCGATACCATGAAGAAGGCCATGGCCGGCCTGCTCGACGCCGTCAAGCGCGAGGTCAGCACCGGCTCCGCCGAGGTGCGCCAGGTTTTCCGCATACCCAAGCTCGGTTCCGTGGCCGGATCCTACGTCATCGAGGGCACGATCATCCGCAATTCGCTGGTGCGGCTCGTGCGTGACGAGGTGATGATCTTCGAAGGCCGGATCAATTCGCTCAAGCGCTTCAAGGAAGATGCGAAGGAGGTCCAGGCGGGCTACGAATGCGGTATCGGCCTGGAGAATTTCCACGATCTCCAGGACGGCGACATCATCGAGACCTACCGGATCGAGGAAGAGAAGCGCTTGGAGCTCTGATCGGCCATGGACCCGTACAAGCTGCAGAGACAGGGCGCCGCCATACGCAAGGTGCTCGCCGAGCTGATCACGACCGATGTCAAGGATCCCCGCGTGGGCTTCGTGTCCATCTTGCGCGTGGAGTTGAACCGCGACCAGACGGTGGCCGAGGTCCTCTTCTCGGTGATAGGCGGCGACGAAGACCGCCGGGACACCCTCGCCGGCCTCAAGAAGGCGCGCGGTTTCCTCCAGGGCAGGCTTAGCGACATCCTGCGTCTGCGTCATACGCCGGACCTGCGTTTCGTCTACGACGACTCGGCAGACCGGGGCATGGGCGTGGACAACATCCTGGCCGAGTTGTCGGCCCGGGGGGAATTCGAGGACGAGGCGATGCGCAACCGCAAGCGGACGCTGGGTTCGCTGGAGCCGCCGGCCGATCTCCTGCGGGCCCTCGGTGCCGGACGGCGCTGCTGGATCGTCCCCCACTGGAATCCCGATCCCGACAGCATGGGCTCCGCGCTGGCCCTGGCAGAGGCCCTGCAGGCGTCGGGCAAGGAAGCCGTCGTCTTCACGTATCCCGACCCGCCTTACGGTTTCGCGAGCTTGCCGGGCTACGGAGACACCGTTCCCGCCGCAAGGGCCGCCGAGCTGCTGCTCGACGCACCTCCCGATCTCCTGCTCATGTGCGATTGCCATCACCTGAGCCGCGCGGGGGAGGACCTGGCTCCCCGGCTCAATAGCATCGGGGAGGTCTGGTGCATCGATCACCACATGATCGCGGACGGATCGGCCCCGCTGCAGGGATGGATCGAACCCCTCGCGAGTGCGGCCAGCCTGCTGGTCCTGCGTGTCGTCGAGGCGCTGGCGTCCGGCGATGTCCCGGGTGCCGACCCCTTCGAGATGACCACGGACATGGCGACGAACATCTACGCGGGGCTCTACGCGGATACCGGCGGCTTCCGTTTTCCCAACGTGCTGCCCCTGACCTTCGAGGCCGCCGGGCGCCTCGCCTCCGCCGGCGTGGACACGGCCGTCGTGGCGGAGCAGATGCTCCACCAGAGATCGCGACCGGCCACGGAGCTCCTGAAGCTCGTGATGGCCACCTTCGAGTTCCACGGTCGGGGTCGCATCCTCACCCTGCGGGCCGACAAGCGCATGATGTCCGAGACGGGCACCTCCATGTCCGACACCGAGGGCATCATCGGCCTGGCCTCGGGCACGGCCGGCGTCCGCTTCGTCGTCTTCCTCAAGGAGCGCGACGACGGCCTGTGGCGCATCTCGCTGCGCGCCACCGACGGCGGCGACGTGCAGCGTCTGGCTGCCCGGTACGACGGGGGCGGGCACGTCCTGGCCGCTGGATGCACCATCGCCGGGGATCCCTACGAGATCACCAACGACCTGGTGGCAGCCCTGTCCGAACAACTGACCTAGTCCGGGTCGATTGACCGCGGGGGAACGGTATGGCTGCGCCGCACAGGGGCTTCCTGCTGATCGACAAGCCGCGGGGCGTTTCCTCGCACGGCGTCGTCGAGACGGTGCGCCGCGTCCTCGCTCCGGGCACCCGCCGTCGCGGCGCCGGACGCTTTCGCTGCGGACACGCCGGCACGCTCGATCCTCTAGCCACCGGCCTCCTCTTGATACTCTGCGGCCCCGAGACCAGGTTGTCCCGTTTCCTCCTGGGACATGACAAGCGCTATCGCTTCACCTTGAGGCTCGGCGTGTCCACCGACACGCTGGACGCCGACGGCGAGGAAGTGGCCACCGGCGGGGCCGATTATTGCGCGGCCGACGTCGCTGCCGCCCTCGACGCGTTCCGCGGCGAGTCCCAGCAGGTGCCGCCGGTCATCTCGGCTTTGAAGCGGGGTGGCCGGCCCATGTACGCACTCGCGCGTGGCGGCGGGGACGTGCCGGAGCTGGCCGGCAGGCCGGTGCGTATCCATGACATCGGGGTCTGTGGCGAGGCGCGAAGACGCGCCGCACGGCACGGGGAGGTCTGCGACGTGGACCTTTCGGTGCACTGCGCCAGCGGCACCTACATCCGCTCGCTGGCCCGCGACATCGCCGCGGCCCTCGGTACGGTGGGCCACGTGTTCGAGCTGCGTCGCACGGCGATCGGCCCTTTCGAGGTTGCGGAAGCGCTCGGCGCCGCTAGAATGCACGATGCCGAGGCCTTGGCCGGCGCGCTGCGTCCCGCTGTCGTGGCGTTGCCAGAGATGCCGGCGCTGGCCGTCACGGCCGCCGAGGCCGCGGCCCTGCGCCAGGGCATCCAGCCGGAGACCGCGTGGCTGGCGCGTCTGCCGGAACCTCCCGTCGCCTGGCCGTCGGGGATGGGGGAGTTTTTCCGGATGGTCGACGCGGCCGGCGACCTGGTGGCCGTCGGAGAGTTGGCGCACCCGAGCGACGGGGCGAACGGGGGACCGGTGCCGCCCCGCATCGCCGCGGTCTTTCCTCCGCAGCCCGGTGAGAGTGAAAGGGATCGAGGATCTTGCGACTGATACGTTTGAGCAGCCGCTACATCACCCGCATCCTGGAGGGGCTGGAGTCCTGGCCCGCGCCCGCCTTGACCGACTGCTCGCTCGCGCTGGGCTCGTTCGACGGCTTGCATCTCGGCCACCGGGCCCTGATCGCCGCCGCCGCGGAGGCCAGGCATGCGGCGGGCCTTTCGCACAGCTGTCTCTTCACGTTCAGGGACCATCCTCGCCGTGTCCTCGATGCCGACCGGCCGCAGCTGCTCACATCCTGGCGCGAGAAGCTGAGCTTGCTGCGGGAGGCGCCCGTCGACGCCGTCGTGGCGGCGGATTTCTGTCCCGCTCTGGCGCGTCTCACCTACCAGGAATTCGTCGGGCGGTTCCTGGTCGGTTTTCTGGGCATGCGCCACATGGTCGGCGGGCACGACGTGCATCTCGGCTCCGACCGCGGCGGGAACGCCGGGACCCTGGCCGCCCTGGGCCGGGAGCTGGGCTATGGCTTCACCGTCGTGGAGGCGGTTTCCCTGCCCGACGGCAGCGTCATCAGCAGTTCGGCGATACGGGCGCTGCTGCGCTCGGGCGACGTGGCGCGGGCCGGCGCCATGCTGGGTCGGCCCTACAGCCTGTGGGGCGAGGTGGGTTACGGATCCGGGAAGGGCGCCGGCCTGGGCTACCCGACCGCGAACATCGATCCTCTGGACTCAGCCAAGATGCTGCCGGCGCCCGGTGTATACGCTGTGCGTGTCCACCTGCCTGCCGACGTGATCACCGCCGAGGATCGTCCCGGCCTGCTCGAGAGCGCGCGGGGCGAGTTGCCGGAGGTGGACAGGTGGGGGGATCCACTCGGCGCGCCAGGCACGGCCAGGGGAGTCTACGCGGGCATGCTCAACCACGGGCGCGCGCCGACGGTTCATGAAGGTGGTCTGCCGGCGCCGCGTCTTGAGGTTCACATCCTGGATTTCAGCGGCTATATTCGTGAACGCAGTCTCAAGATCGAATGGATCGCCCGCTTGCGGGACGAGCGGACTTTTGCCACCGTGGATGCGCTGCGCGAACAGCTGCGTATCGACGAACAGGCCGTGCGCAAGGCATTGCGAGCGCCTCGAGCGTGACCGGAAAGGAACGGTATGGCTGGCATGAAGAAGGGCATCGTGTTGGCGGGAGGAGCCGGCACGCGCCTCTACCCATTGACCAAGGTGGCCTCCAAGCAGCTGCAGCCCGTCTACGACAAGCCCCTCGTCTACTACCCGCTCTCTACCCTGATGCTGGGCGGCATCCGCGATGTCCTGATCATCTCCACGCCCGAGGACACGCCGCGCTTCGAGACCCTGCTCGGTGACGGAAGCAGGTGGGGCATGAGGATCACCTATGCCGTCCAGCCCGAGCCGCGGGGCATCGCCCAGGCCTTCCTGATCGGCGAGGCGTTCCTGGCCGGCGAGAGCGTCTGCCTGATCCTGGGCGACAACATCTTCTATGGCCGGATGCGCCTGGACCGCATCATCGCCGAATTTGAAGGCGGCGCGCGCGTGTTCGGGTATCCCGTGAACGATCCGCAGCGTTACGGCGTGATCGAATTCGACACGGACGGGCGCGTGCTCGGCATCGAGGAAAAGCCCGCGCACCCGCGCTCGCGCTACGCCGTGCCGGGACTCTACCTCTACGACGAGCACGTGGTGGAGTACGCCAAGGCCCTGAAACCCTCCGCCCGGGGCGAGCTGGAGATCAGCGACCTGAACACCGCGTACCTGGAGCGGGGCGAACTGACGGTCGAGAAGCTGGGGCGCGGCATCGCCTGGCTCGATACGGGCACCCATACCAGCCTGCTCGAGGCGAGCCAGTTCATTGGCGCCCTGGAAGCCCGTCAGGGCCTGAAGATAGCCTGCCTGGAGGAAGTGGCCTACATCCGCGGCTTCATCGACGACGACCAGCTCGCCGCCCTGATCGAGGACACGCCGCTATCGTCTTACCGTGAATACCTCGTGCGAGTTCTCGCGGAAGGACTGTAAGTGAAGATAACAAAGACAGATATACCGGATGTCCTGGTGATCGAGCCCAATGTCTTCCAGGACGAACGGGGTTTCTTCCTGGAGAGCTTCAACGTCCGCGCCTGGCGGGAAGCCACCGGGCTGGAGACGGTTTTCGTGCAGGACAATCACTCGTGTTCGAATCACGGCGTGGTCCGGGGCTTGCATTACCAGGTCGAATCGGTCCAGGGCAAGCTGGTCCGCGTGGTGCGCGGGGAGATCTACGACGTGGCGCTGGACCTGCGCCGCAGTTCTCCCACCTGCGGACGCTGGACGGGCGTCTTGCTCTCCGAGGCGAACAAGCGGCTATGCTGGATCCCCGCCGGATTCGCCCACGCCTTCATGGCCCTCTCGGAGACGGCCGATGTCCTGTACAAGACGACGGACTACTACGCTCCCGAACACGAGCGCAGCATCTGCTGGGACGATCCGGATCTGGCCATCGACTGGCCGCTGCCAGCGAACGCAGTCCTGTCGGAGAAGGACAGGCGCGCCGTACCGTTCCGCGAGGCCGAACTGCTGCCCTGATCCCGCAGCCTGGTTTCGCGTCCTTCGAGCCGGCGGCTCGCGCCGCACCAGAGAGGAAGACGATGACCTCACCGAAAAGCCGCAACATCACCTGGACCCATTCCGCCATCAAGCGCACCGAGCGCGCCGAGCGCAACGGGCATCGCAGCGCGATCCTCTGGTTCACCGGGCTGTCCGGCTCGGGCAAGTCCACGCTCTCGCACTGTGTGGAGAAGGCCCTCTTCGCACGGGGTTGTCAGACCTACATCCTGGACGGCGACAACATACGCTTCGCCCTGAACCGCGATCTGGGCTTCAGCCCCGACGACCGCACCGAGAACATCCGCCGCATCGGCGAGGTGGCCAAGCTGATGCTGGACGCTGGTGTCATCGTGCTGACGGCCTTCATCTCGCCGTACCGTACCGACCGCGATGTCAACCGCGAGCTGGTCGAGGACGGGGATTTCATCGAGATCTACACCAAATGCGCCCTGGAGGAGTGCGAGAACCGCGATCCCAAGGGCCTGTACAAGAAGGCCCGCGCCGGGGAGATCAAGGAGTTCACGGGCATCAGCGCCCCGTACGAGGAGCCGCTCCATCCCGAGATCGTGGTCGAAACCGACGCCCACGACGTGGACCACTGCGTCGCGCAGATCGTCGCGGACCTGGTCGAGCGGGGCGTGCTGGACGTCTGAGCGCCCGGGCTTCGCCAGATGGTCAAAGTATCTGGCGTAAGAGGTTGTCGGCATTGAAAATGAAAGATCCGGGCATATCTCGACGAACGCGATCTCTCAAGTCGGGCCCGAGCGGGCCGATGGCAATCGCATATCCCGCTTGCCAGGTGCGCTCGCGTCGTCTATATTGCAGGGCGCGTCGGGGGGGCGGGGCTCATTGCCCTGCGTTTTTATAATACCCGACGAACATAGCGGGTTGACGAGCCGAGAGGCGACCGTGTCCCGCCGACGGCGAACCGAGACAAGTTCCGTCGGCAGGGCGTCAACCTGCGGCCATCGTGACGTCGAAGTCTGAAGGAGGTTCTCGACGATGGCATTTACGAAAGAACAGAAAGACCAGGTAATTGCGTCGTTCAGGAAGCACGACAGCGACTCCGGTTCGCCGGAGGTGCAGATCGCGCTGCTGACCGCCCGCATCACGCATCTGACCGATCATTTCAAGACCCACAAGAAGGACTACCATTCCCGCCGCGGTCTCTTGAAGATGGTCGGCCAGCGCAAGCGGCTGCTCAATTACCTGAAGAAGAAGGATCTCGACAGCTATCGCTCCCTCATCAAGGAACTCGGCATCCGCGGTTGAGACCGCGGGGGCGCGCTTTGGATTCGCTCGAGATCAAACGCGTGGAGAGTGGTTTCCGTGAGCAAGGCCGCGGCGTGGTGAACGTCCGCGGCATCTCCGCGTTTGGGCGCCGAGGCCCGGCCGGAGACCGATGTACAGCAGGGAAGAGTGGAAAGACAGAAAAAGCTGCAGTTGAAAGCTGAGGAAGGAAGTAAACGGAGATGAACGTACACACAGTCACACTGGAAATGAACGGGACCGAATTCTCCCTCGAGACGGGCCGGATGGCCCGTCAGGCCGGCGGCTCCGTGTTCGTCGGCATGGGCGACACGCGGGCCCTGGTGACGGCGACCGCGGACAAGCAGCCCAGCGACAGGGATTTCCTGCCCCTGTTCGTCGAGTACCGCAACAAGACCTACGCCGCCGGCAAGATCCCGGGCGGCTTCTTCAAGCGCGAAGCGCGTCCCAGCGAGCGCGAGACGCTCTCCTGCCGTCTGATCGACAGGCCCCTGCGTCCCATGTTCCCCGATGGTTACCGCCACGCGACGGACGTGGTGTCGTTCATCGTCAGCTCCGACGACGACTACCACGCGGACGTGCTCAGCATCACCGGCGCCTCCTGCGCCCTGAACCTCTCCGACATCCCGTTCACGGAGTACGTGTCCGGTGTGCGCGTGGCCGAGACGGAAGGCGAACTCGTCGTCAACCCGTCCTTCGACCAGCTGTCCGAGTCGAACATGGACTTGGTCGTCGCCGGCACCGACGATATCATCTGCATGATCGAGGGCTCCTGCCTGGAGATCAACGAGGACACCCTGCTCGACGCCATCGATTTCGCCCACGGCTGGATACGCAAGCTGAACGCCATGCAGCGCGAGCTGGTCGCCAAGGCCGGCGCCAAGGAGAAGTTCGCCATTGCGGTGCCGCAGCTGGACGAGGCCAAATTCGCGGCCGTGAGGGATTTCGCGAGCGCAGAGCTCGAAGCCGCCGTGCGCACCGCAGCCAAGCTGGAGCGGCAGGACGCTTTGGCGGCCCTCCAGCAGAAGGTCGGCGAGCAGTTCGCCGACGAGAACGGCACCCCCGATCCGGTCGCCCTCGCCGCTTTCGCCAAGCTGGAGAAGCAGATCATGCGCGCCATGGTCGTCAAGGAAGGCGTGCGCGCGGACGGCCGCGATCTCACCACCGTGCGGCCCATCACCATCGACCTGGGCGTGCTGCCCCGCGCCCACGGTTCGGCGCTGTTCACACGCGGCGAGACCCAGTCGCTGGGCACCGTGACCCTGGGCACCAAGATGGACGAGCAGAAGATCGACGCCCTGGAAGGGGAGTGGTGGAACAACTACTACCTCCACTACAACTTCCCGCCCTTCAGCGTCGGCGAGACCGGGCGCTACAGCGGCACCGGCCGCCGCGAGATCGGCCACGGCAAGCTCGGCGAGCGCGCCATCAAGCCGGTGCTGCCCACGCACGAGGACTTCCCCTACACGATCCGCATCGTCTCGGACATCCTCGAGTCCAACGGGTCGAGCTCCATGGCCACGGTCTGCTCCGGCTGCCTGGCCCTGCTGCAGGCCGGCGTGCCCATCACGAAGTCCGTGGCTGGCGTGGCCATGGGCCTGATCAAGGAGGGCGACGACGTCGCCGTGCTGACGGACATCCTGGGCGTCGAGGACCATCTCGGCGACATGGACTTCAAGGTGACCGGCACCCGCGACGGCATAACGGCCTTCCAGATGGACACCAAGATCGGCGGCATCACCCGCGAGATCATGACCCGGGCCCTGGCCGACGCGCGCAACGCCCGCAACCACATCCTGGACGTGATGGACGCGGTCATCTCGGAGCCGGCGCCGGAGCTGTGCGCGTATGCCCCGAAGATCGTCACCATCCAGATCCCGCCCAAGAAGATCGGCGAACTCATCGGCCCGGGCGGCAAGGTCATCAAGAAGCTCCAGGAGGAGACCGAGACCAACATCGAGATCAATGACGAGGGCATGGTCTTCGTCTCCGCGCCGGACCAGGCCAAGGGCGACGAGTGCATCGCCCGCATCCGCCTGATGATGACCGAACCCGAGATCGGCGCGGTCTACACCGGCCGCGTGGTCTCGATCGTCGACTTCGGCGCCTTCGTGGAGTACCTGCCCGGCAAGGAGGGCCTGCTCCACATCTCCGAACTCGAGCATTTCCGCGTCGGCAACGTCGAGGACGTGCTGACCCTCAACGAGAATGTGGAGGTCAAGCTCGTCGAGGTGGACGGCCGCACCGGCAAGGTGCGTCTGAGCCGCAAGGCCCTGCTGCCCGTGCCCGAGGGTATGGAAGCCCAGCCAGCCAACAGCGGCCGCGGCGGCCGTGGCGGACAAGACCGCGGCGGCGACCGGCGCCCGCCCCGGCGCCGGCGCTAGCAGGCGGTTCCGAGACATGAACCTCGGCTCCTACACGCACGAGACACCGCCGAGGCGTGAAGTGCTGGACAACGGGGCGGTCGTCCTGACCGTCCCGGTGTCGTCAGCTCATTCCGTCGCCCTCGGCGTCTGGCTGCGGCGAGGCACCCAGGACGAGCCGGTCGGCCTCGGCGGCCTGGTCCACTTCCTGGAGCACATGGTCTTCAAGGGTTCGCTCACGCGCAGCGCCTTCGAAATCGCCTGTCTCTTCGATGGCATCGGAGCCTCTGTCGACGCCTTTACCACCAAGGATCACGTCGCCTTCATCATCAACGTGCTGCCCGAATACTTCGGCGAGGCCAGCGCGGCCCTCGCCGATATGTTGCTGCACCCGGCTTTCGACGAGGAACTGATCCTGCTGGAGCAGGAGGTGGTCTGTGCTGAGATCCAGGAGGCACGCGACAATCCCGAGGACCTGCTGAACGACGCCTTCGTGGCGCGTCTCTACGGCGACCACCCCCGCAGCCGTCCCATCCTGGGCTCGCGCGAGACGGTGTGCAGCTTCGACGCCGAGCTCCTGCGCCGCGAGCACGCGGCGCTGTTCACGGGACCGAACCTGGTCATCTCGGTCGCCGGCAACATCAGCGAGGACATGCGCCGCTGCGTGCTCGAGCATTTCGGGCCCGCCTCCCTGCCGGAAGACCGGCCTTCGTCTTCCCGGCCCGTCGTGCAAGATGCCGCCTATGCAGCGGTCAGCGAGGTGATGGCCGACGTCCGGTTGCACGACCGGAGGCTGGACATCCCGAGTCCGCTCCAGCAGTGTTACTTCGAGATCGGCAACCTGGGGGTGCACTACCGTCATCCCGACCGGATCCCGCTCGGCATGTTGTGCAACATCCTAGGGGGAGGGTTGTCGAGCCGGATCTTCCAGTCCGTGCGCGAGCGCGAAGGGCTGGCGTATTCGATCTACAACTACACGGACATGGGACGGGAAGTCGGTCTCGTGAGCTGCGCGGGCTCGTGCTCCCCCGAGAAGCGGGACAAGCTGGAGGCGCTGGTCAGGACTGAGTACCAGCGCCTGCTCGGCGGCGGCGTGTCGGTCGAGGAACTCGACAGCAACCGGGCCCAGATCAAGTCGCAACTCGTCTTCTCCCTGGAGGGCGTCACGAACCAGATGATCCGCGCGGCCAAGGATGAGATCTATTACGGTCGCTTCCTGCCCGTGAGCGAACTGGTCGAACTGGTCGATGCCGTCGATCCGGCTGCCATCTTGCGCTGCGCCGGACTCTACTTCGACCCGGAAGGCCTGTTCACGGCCGTCCACGGTCCCGTCGCGATGTAGCCACGAACGCTCGCGACAACCCGAGGAGGGGGATGAAGCGCCGGGAGCTCAAGAGGCAACTGAGGATCAGGCCCGGTTCTGCCTTCGTGCTCGGTCTGGGCGCCGTGATCACGGTCGGCACTCTGGCCCTCGCACTCCCCGCCGCCGACCCCTCGGGCGAACCCGTGCCGCTGCTCGACGCGTTGTTCACCGCGACCTCGGCCGTCTGCGTCACCGGCCTGATCGTGCGGGACACGGCCGTCGATTTCACACCCTACGGACAGGTCGTGATCCTGGTCCTGATCCAGCTCGGAGGCCTGGGCGTGATGTCCGTGGCGGGCACGGTCTCCCTGCTGCTGGGGCGCGGCATCGGCCTGCGGGAGTCCAGCCTTTTGCGCGATCTCTTCGAGGGACAAGTGCTGAGGGAGTCCCGACAGATCCTTCGCTTCATCGTCGGGTTCACCATCATAGCCGAGGTGCTGGGCACCGCCGTTCTCTACATCGGCTTGGCCGACAGCATCCCCGCGCGGGGCGACCGTCTCTGGCACGCCGCTTTCCACGCGGTATCCGCCTTCTGCAACGCCGGCTTCTCGCTCAACTCCGATTCCCTGGTCTCGCAGGCGGGCGACCCGCTGGTGGTGGACGCGGTGGCGGGGCTCATCATCGTGGGCGGACTGGGTTTTCCCGTCGCGGCCAACCTGCGCGGCTGGCTGCTGGGCAGGGCCCGCGCCGGACGGAGCCGTTTCCGACTGTCCGTGCAGGCGCGCATCGTGCTGCTGCTGACGGTGGTCCTGCTGTGCGGCGGCACCATGCTGCTGGCCGCGCTGGAGTGGCGCGGCGCCTTCGCGGGCGAAGGGATCCCGGGCAAGCTCGGCCTGGCGTTCTTCCAGTCGGCCACCGCGCGCACGGCCGGCTTCAACACGATGGATCTGGCAAATCTCTCCGGCGCCTCCCTGCTGCTCCTCATAGTCCTGATGTGCGTGGGGGCCGCTCCCGGTTCCACGGCCGGCGGCATCAAGCTGACGACGGTCGCGGTGCTCTGGGCCAACCTGAGGGCGATTGCCAAGGGCGGCAGCGCGCCGCACCTCTTCGACCGCGAGATCGGCGCCTTGACGGTCCGCCGCTCCTTCATGATCCTGACCACCTGGATCACGACGATGACCGTCGCGCTCTTCGTGCTGCTCGTCACCGAGGGCAGAGGCCTGACCGAGACGCTGTTCGAGACCGTGTCGGCCATGGGCACCGTGGGCCTTTCGCTCGGCCTGACCCCCGAGCTGTCCGGAACCGGCCGGGTGATGGTCGTCCTGTTGATGTTCCTGGGCCGCCTGGGGCCCCTCGCGGTGGCGTACGGACTCGTACGACCCGCCCGCGAGCACGCGGTCCGTTTCGCCGAAACCGACCTGCTCGTGGGCTGAGACGGATAAGATGATATCGGCCCGCAGCGCACGTACGCGCGCAGAGGGCCGGGAGAGGATTCGAGATGAAGCGAGTCGCGGTATTCGGCCTGGGACGCTTCGGCGACAGCGTGGCCCGCACGCTGCACGATGAAGGCGTCGAGGTGCTCGCGGTCGATCGGGACCGCCATCTGGTGGACAAGCTCAAGGACCACGTCTCGGTGGCCGTCTCCTTCGACGCCACCGATCGGGAGAACCTGGAACGGTTCGAGATCGGGCACATGGACGCCGTCGTCGTCGGCATCGGCGACCATTTCGAGGCGAGCGTCATGGTCACCCTGCTCTGCAAGGAACTCGGCGTCCCGCACATCATCTGCAAGGCGCTGACGCCGGACCAGGCCAAGGCCCTGCTGAAGATCGGCGCGGACCAGGTCGTCCAGCCCGAGCACCAGATGGGAAGGTGGCTCGCCGAGAACATGTTGCGCGATTCGGTCGTCAACATGGTGGAGCTCCCCGAGGGCTACAGCCTGGCGCGCATCCGGGTGCGCGAGTCGTGGTGCGGCCGGACTCTTGCGGAACTGCGGATGCTGAGTGACGCCCGGTTGAATCTGATCCAGGTCCACCGTCGGCCGCAGACGACGACCGGGGAGCCGAAGCGCATACCGCTCCCGAGCGGGAATTTCAAGCTGCTGGAAGGCGATGTGCTGGATGTGATCGGAGAGAACGGTATTTTATCGACTTACGAGTTCGTCAACCACTAGGCAGCGCTCTTCGCCGGGGCCAAAAAGTGCTTCCCCTCGATGTCGTTCCAGGCTACATTGTGGCAGATTCTCCGCCAGGACCGTTATTTGCATACGCATCGGCCCGACGGGAATGGATGCGATCAAGAGCGGCCTGTCCAGCGCGGAGGGAGCCGCGCGCGATGTTTGCCGCCATGGCAAAGGAGTGACGAGACATGCTTTTCTCGAAGCGATTCGTCCTGTTGACAGTGCTGGTCCTGGCTTTTACGGCGACCTGGGGATGCGCACCGTGCAGCGATTACAAGGAGCTTCTCACGGAGCGCGACGCGACGATCGTGGACCTGCAGGCCCAGGTCGCCGAACGCGAGGCGACCATCGCCGAAGGGCAGCAACTGGCCAACGATCTCCGCGAGCAGATCGCCCAGGTGGAGGCCGAGAAGGACGTACTCGTCGAGCAGCTCGGCGAGGTGGTGACGGTTACCATCCCCGACAAGGTGCTCTTCGCCTCCGGCCAGACCATGATCCTCGACACGATGGTGCCCACCCTTGAGGCCCTGCGGAACGCGATCAACGAGTATCCCGCCTGGGACATCCATATCGAGGGCTATACCGACAGCCAGAAGATCTGGCCGGATTTCCAGGAAGTCTGGCCAACCAACTGGGAGCTTGGCGCCGCCCGCGCCGCGGCCGTCACCCGCTACATGACAAACTCGCTGGAGATGGACGCCATGCGTTTCGCCGTGGTCAGCTACGGCCCCTTCCACCCGATCGGCGACAACATGACGACGGAGGGCCGCAAGCAGAACCGCTTCGTGCGCATCGTACTGCACAAGCCGGAAAGTCTCTGGGCACGCAACCGGTGACCCCCGGGCCTCTCGAAAGCGCAGGGGCCGCCCCATGGGCGGCCCCTGCGCTTTTTCGGCCACGTGCCGGGTCTATCTCGCCACTGCCGTCCGTGCCAGTTCGCCCATCGCCGCCACGGCCCGGTCGATGTCATTTTCTTCGTTGAGCGGACCGATACTGAAACGCGCCGTACCCAGGTCGTGCGTGCCGATGCCCGCGTGGGCCAGGGGGGCGCACTGCAGCCCCGTGCGCACGATGACGCCGTGGTCGACGTCCAGACGCTGGCCGATCTCCTCGGGGGACATGCCGTCGAGGGTGACGCTGATCACCGGCGTGTGGCGGCCGTCCGCGACCGCGCAATGCAGCTGCAAGCCCGGCAGGGCGGAGAAGCCCTCGCACAACCTCGCTGCCAGCGCCTTCTCGTGTGCCGCGATGGCTTCCAGGCCCTGCGCCATGACCCACGCCAGACCGGCGCGCAGGCCGGCGATGCCCAGCGTGTTCAGGGTGCCCGCCTCCAGGCGGTAGGGGTATTCCTCGAGGTGGGTGAGCTGCCGCGAGCGGACGCCCGTGCCGCCCCAGCGCGTGCTGCGCAGATCGATGTCGGGCCCCACGGCGATGCCGCCGATGCCCACCGGGCCGAGCAGCGACTTGTGGCCCGTGAACGCGAGCATGTCGATGGCCATGGCATCCATGTCGATGGGCACGCAACCGGCGGTCTGGGCGGCGTCCACCAGCAGCGCCACGCCCCGCTCGCGGCAGATGGCGCCGACGGCGGCGACGTCCTGGATGGTGCCGAGCACGTTCGAACCGTGGGTCATGGCCACCAGACGTGTCTCTGGCCGGATGAGATCGGCCACCGCCGCCGGATCCACGAACCCATCCTGGCCGAAGGGCGCGAGATCGAAGCTGATGCGGTTCTCGCGGGCCATCTCGTGCAGGGGGCGCAGCAAGGAGTTGTGCTCCAGGCAGGTCGAGACCACATGGTCGCCGGGGCGGCAGAAACCCTGCAGGCACAGGTTGAGCGAGTCGGTGGCGTTCGAGGTGAAGACCAGCCTGCGTGCATCGCGCGCCGGATTGTTGAAGAATTCGGAGAGCTCTGCGCGCGTGGCCTCGATGACATCGCCCGCGGCCACGGCGGCGTCGGCGCCCGTGCGGCCCGGGTTGACCCCGTGGCGGCGGTAGAATTCGTCCATCGCCGCGTAGACCGTTTCGGGCTTCGGATAGGAGGTCGCTGCGTTGTCCAGGTATGCCATCTCTTCCACGATTGCTTCTCCTGGGCCCCGGGCCGGTCGTGAACGGGAACGGCTTCAATGATGGTATGTTGACGCTCTTCCGGCAAGTCGCACTGCAGGCGTTGCCCTCGGCGTCCGGACGTGTTATGCATGAGGGTCGGTGACGGCCGCGCCGCTTCCCCGTCTCTACGCGAAAGGACAACCGAGATGCCAAGGTTCGCCATTGCAATGCTCGCCTCGATCCTGCTCACGGCCGGTGTTGCGTCGGCGGCCGACACATACGTCCGCCTGTCCACCGACGCGGGCGAGATCCTCCTGGAGATGAGCCCCGAGCTCGCCCCGAGGCATGTCGAGAACTACATCCATCTGTGCCGTTCCGGCTTCTACGATGGCACGGCCTTCCACCGCGTTATTCCGGGCTTCATGATCCAGAGCGGCGACCCCAACACGAAGGACGAGGACCGCGGCAACGACGGGCAGGGAGGTCCGGACTGGGTGGACGTGCTGAGCTCCGAGGAGATGGCGATGGTGGCGGAGGTCAACGACATGCTGTCGAACAAGGGCTACGTGGGATTCGTGGACAAACCCATGATCAAGGCGGAGTTCAATGCCGGCCACCACCGGCGCGGCACGCTCTCGATGGCGCGGTCGCAGAGTCCGGACTCGGGCGGCAGCCAGTTCTTCATCTGCGTGGCCGAAGCGCTCCACCTGGATGGCAAGTACACCGTGTTCGGACGCGTCGTGCTGGGCCTGGATACCGTGGACGAGATCGTGTCGGTCGAGCGGGACCGGCACGACAACCCCCTGCAGCCCCTGCGCATCAAGCGGGCGGAGGTGCTGACGGGGCTCGATGAACTGACGGACAGCGAACGCGCTGCGGTCGCCGAGACGACCGCCGCGCCGGCAGTGATAGAGTAGGCGGGAAGCCTTGGCGTCTGACGCGATCACCATCAAGGGCGCTCGGGTTCACAATCTCAAGAACCTCGACATCGAACTGCCCCGCCACAAGCTGGTCGTGATCACCGGTCCGAGCGGCTCGGGCAAGTCGTCGCTGGCCTTCGACACCCTCTACGCCGAGGGGCAGCGTCGCTACATCGAGAGCCTGTCGAGTTTCGCGCACCAGTTCCTGGACCAGCTGCCCAAACCCGATCTGGACCGCATCGAGGGCCTGTCGCCCGCCCTGGCGATAGACCAGAGGGGGCTGGGCGCCAATCCCCGCTCCACGGTGGGCACGATCACCGAGATCGCCAACTATCTGCGTCTGCTCTTCGCCCGCTGCGGCGACGTGATCTGTCCGGACTGCGGGGTGCCGGCCGGCGCGTTGCCCCTCTCCGCCATCGAGGACAGCATCGCCTCGCAACCCGCCGGCACGCGGTTGTGGATCTTGGCTCCGGTGGTGCGCGGGCGGAAGGGCGCGCACCGGAAACTGCTGCAGGACCTGGCCCGGCAGGGCTACGTGCGCGCGTTGGTCGACGGCGCGCTCTGCGATCTGGACGAACCGCCGCGGTTGGCGTCGGGCAGGCGGCACGAGATCGCGGTGGTCGTTGACGGACTCGTGAATCGTCCCGGCGTGAAAGAACGCCTGTCGGAAGCCCTCGCGAGAGCGGTGGGTCTCTCCGACGGCACGGTCCTGGTGCGCACGGGCGATGGCGGCACGACCCTCTACAGCCGCGAGGCCGGCTGCCCCTCGTGCGGACGCAGTTTCGCCCCGCTGGAGCCGCGACTGTTTTCCTTCAATTCCCCGACCGGCTCCTGCCCGGCCTGCCAGGGCCTGGGCAGCCAGCCGACCATCAGCGTCCGCAGCCTGGTGCCCGATCCCGGTCTCACCCTGGGCGGCGGCGCCGTGTCGTATCTGCGGGGCAAGGAGTCGGGTTGGCTGTATACGCAGGTGGAGGCCTTCGCGGGGGCGCTGGGCTTCTCGATGCACACGCCCTGGGGTGAGCTCGCCGAGACGGCGCGCGAGGTCCTGCTGCACGGCATGTCGCCGGAGATCGAGGCGTCGCTGCGAGAGCACAAGCACTACGACGCCTTCCTGCGGGACTGGGCGGGCCTGGTGCCGGAGCTGCTGCGGCGCCACCGCGAGACACGCTCCGACAAGGTGCGCTCCGGCATCTCGTCCCTGTTGACGGCCGAGTCGTGTCCGGTCTGCGACGGTTACCGGCTCTGCGCGGACGCGCTCAGCGTCCGGGTGGACGGCCTGCATCTGGGCGAGGTCGGCGAGCTGGCCCTGACCGACCTCCTGTCCTGGTTTGCGGGGCTGTCCTTCACCGAACCCGTCAGGATCGCCGTGGCGAAACCCATCCTGGAACAGATCACGGCGCGGGTCCGCTTCCTCTGCGAGGTCGGCGTGGGCTATCTGAGCCTCTCGCGCGGCGTCGGCTCGCTATCCGGCGGCGAGGGCCAGCGCGTGCGTCTGGCCACCCAGGTGGGTTCCCGTCTGACCGGCGTGCTCTATATCCTCGACGAGCCCAGCGTCGGCCTCCACCATCGCGACATCCACCGCCTGATCGGCATCCTCGGCAAGCTGCGCGACCGCGGCAACAGCGTCGTGGTCGTGGAGCACGATCTGGACATCATGCTCGCGGCCGACCACCTGCTCGACCTCGGTCCCGGTGCCGGCGAGCACGGGGGGGAAATCGTCGCCCAGGGCACGCCGGCGGAGGTGGCGGCCAACCTGCACAGCATCACCGGCTCCTACCTGGCCGGGCGGCAGGGGGCGCTGGGCCCCGTACCCGTCGCCGGCGGCGCAGAGCCGGAGGCCTGGCTCCGCATGCACGGGCTGACCAACCGCAATCTCAAGGGCATCGACCTGGAGATACCGCTGGGCCGGTTGACCCTGATCACCGGCGTGTCGGGATCCGGCAAGAGCACCGCGATCCACGACACCCTCTACCGAGAGCTGGCCCGACGCCTGCACCGCGCGGGAGCCGAATCCGGACCCTTCGTCTCCCTCGAGGGGGATGAGGCCCTGCGGTCGGTGATCCTGGTGGACCAGTCGCCCATCGGGCGTTCGCCGCGTTCGACGCCGGCGACCTACACGGGTCTGATGGGGCACCTGCGGAAGCTGTATGCGGCGACGACGCTGGCAAAAATACGCGGCTACGGGGCCGGACGCTTCAGTTTCAACACCAGCAGCGGGCGCTGCCCGATCTGCGAGGGGGCCGGCGTCAAGCGTCTGAGCATGGATTTCCTGCCCGACGTCGACGTGCCGTGCGAAGTCTGCAGCGGCCAGCGCTACGACCCCGAGACGCTGGAGGTCCGTTTCAAGGGCCGGAACGTCGCGGACGTGCTGGCGATGACGGTCGAGGAGGCGCTCGCTCTGCTGGGCGACATTCCGTCCTGTCGGAAGATCCTGGCGGTCATGGACGGAGTCGGGCTGGGTTATCTCCGCCTCGGACAGGCCGGCGCCACCCTGTCCGGCGGCGAGGCCCAGCGCCTGAAGCTGTCGCGGGAACTGGCACGAGGCAACGGCGGCAACAGCCTGTACATCCTGGACGAACCGACCACCGGACTGCATTTCTGCGACGTCGACAGGCTGATGGACATCCTGGCCCGGCTCACCGGGCGCGGCCATACGGTCATCGTGATCGAGCACAACCCCGAGGTGATCAGGCGCGCGGACTGGGTCATCGACCTGGGACCGGAAGGCGGGGAGGAGGGCGGCCGGGTCGTGGCGCAGGGGACCCTGGAGACGATACTCGCCGCGCGCGGCTCCTACACCGGCGAGATGCTGCGCGGGCTGGCCGCGCCCCGCTCATAAAGGGCCTTGGCTAACGGGACGCCTCGTCATAGATTTGGCAGCGCCGAGCCGCTCCGCGCGCAGCGGAGGCGAATCGCCGCGGTGACCCCCGCCGAGGAGCAGTGTTGAACCCGATCGACACAGAGGAACTTTCGCGAACGCCCCTGACGGAATGGCATCGTGCGCACGGCGGTCGCATGGTGCCGTTCGCGGGTTTCGAGATGCCGGTGCAGTTCGAGGGCCTCAACTTCGAGCACGCCGCCGTGCGTGAAGGGGTGGGCATCTTCGACATCTCGCACATGGGCGAGGTGCGCGTGCGCGGCGCGGGCGTCGAGTCCTGGCTGGACGGCCTGTCAACCAACCGCATCACCGGTACCGCGCCGGGCAAAGTCGTCTACACCGCCATGTGCGCGCCCGGCGGCGGTGTCCTGGACGACATGCTGATCTACCGCCTGGCCGACCACGACTGGCTGGTCGTCTGCAATGCCGTCAACCGCGGCAAGATCGTCGACTGGCTCGCCGAGCGCGGGCGCGGCGTGGCGGGAGTGGCCGCCGAGGACGCCAGCGCCCGCACGGCCATGATCGCCGTCCAGGGTCCCGAGTCGCTCGTACTGATGTCGCGTCTGGCGGCGCTCGCGGATGTGCGCGAGCGGCTGACGGAACTGGACTTCTACGCCGCCTTGGTGCTTCCGCGCCCGGAAGACGACTGGATCGTATCGCGGACGGGATATACCGGCGAGCGTGGCTACGAGCTGTACATCCCCTGGCGCGCAGCCTTGCCGCTGTGGGAGGAACTCCTGGCGGAGGGGGACGACCTGGGCGTCGCACCCGTCGGGCTGGCAGCCCGCGACACCCTGCGCTTCGAGATGGGCTACAGCCTCTACGGACACGAACTGAGCGGTGACTGGACGCCGCTGGAAGCCGGCATCGGCTGGGCAGTGCGTCTGAGGAACCGCGAGTTCGTGGGCGCCGAGGCCCTGCGCGCGCAGAAGCGCGCCGGCGTGCCGAGACGCATCGCCGGCCTGGAGGTTCACGGCGCGCCCGCCGGGGTCCGCTCCCGTCCCGCGCCCATCGCCCGGCAGGAGACGCCCGTCTTCGCGGCGGGCAAACAGGTGGGCTTCGTGACCAGCGGCACCAAGAGCCCCTCCCTGAACAGATCCCTCGCCCTCGCCATGCTGGAGACCGGCCGCGGCGAGGCCGAACTGGAAGTGGAGGTGCGCGGCAAGCGGTATCCCGCCACCGTGACCTCCGTGCCATTCCTGGCGCCCCGGGTCAAGGGCGACCCCCGCGCCGCACGTGGCCAGCCAACCCCTTGAGGAGGCAGGAGAATGACGTCCGACGATCGTATCTACAGCAAGGAACACGAATGGGTGATGATCGAGAGTAACATCGCCACCGTGGGCGTGACGGAATACGCCGCCACGGAGCTCGGCGACGTGGTCTTCATCGAACTCCCCGAACCCGGCGCCCAGGTCGGGCAGGGCGATGCCGTCGGTACGATCGAGACGGTCAAGTCCGTGGAGGATCTCTACTGCCCCCTGACGGGGGAGATCGTGGAGATCAACGAGGCCGTGCTCGACGCGCCGGAGCTCGTCAACGAATCGCCGCTGGACGACGGCTGGCTGTTCAAGCTGCAGTTCTCCGATCACGGCGAGCTGGACAACCTGCTGTCCGCCGCGGACTACGATGCCATGATCGGAGGCTGAGCCGCCCATGCCCTACACGCCGCACACGGAACAGGACATCCGCGCCATGCTCGACGCGGTCGGCTTGCCGGACGTCGAGGATCTGTTCGCCGCCATCCCCGCCGCGGTGAGGGCTCGCGCGGGGCTCGGCCTGCCCGCTTCGCTGTCCGAAGAAGAGGTCTGGCGCGTCATGAGCAACCTGGCCGCCTTTAACGTCGGACAGGACGAACTCGTGTCCTTCATGGGCGGCGGCGTCTACGACACGTACATCCCGGCCGCAGTGGACGCCCTGTCGAGCCGCAGCGAGTTCCTCACCGCCTACACGCCGTACCAGCCGGAGGTCTCGCAGGGGACGCTGCAGGTCATCTACGAGTGGCAGACATTCGTGAGCCGGCTGACGGGGTTGCCGGTGGCCAACGCCAGCCTGTACGACGGCGCCACGGCCCTCGTCGAGGCGTTGCTGATGGCGCTGGCGAAGACCGGGCGCGGCAAGGTGATCCTGCCGGAGACGCTCAATCCGCGTTATCGGCGTGTCGTCGAGACCTACCTGAAGGAGGGAGGCGCGGATATCCTGACCGCCCCCCGCGGAGCCGACGGCGCGACCGATCCGGCCGGGCTGGCCGGGCTGGTGGACGAGACGACGGCTGCGGTCGTCCTGCAGACGCCCAACTACCTGGGACGGCTCGAGCCCGTGGACGAGCTCGCGGCCGCCCTCGGCGCCAGCGGCGCCCTGCTGATCGCCCTCGTCAACCCCGTCTCACTGTCGGTCGTCAGGCCGCCGGCCTCCTACGGCGCCTCGATCGTCGTGGGCGAGGCGCAGCCCTTCGGGATACCCTGCAGCTGGGGCGGTCCGCTGCTCGGTTTCCTGGCCTGCACCGAGGATCTGAAGCGGCAGATCCCCGGCCGCGTCGCCGGACGCACCGTCGATAGCAAGGGGCGCACCGGCTACGTGCTCACCCTGCAGACGCGCGAGCAGCACATCCGTCGCGAGAAGGCCACGTCGAACATCTGCACCAACCAGGGCTTGAACATGACGCGCGCCGCGATCACGCTGGCCCTGCTCGGCGCGGAGGGATTCAAGGCGCTGGGCGAGGCGAACCTCAAGCGCGCCGCCGCCCTGCGCGCCGTGCTCGGCCGCATCGACGGTCCGACCTTCCCCTGCGAGGGCCCGGTCTTCAACGAACTGGTGGTCCGGCTGCCTGGTTCCGCCAGCGCGTTCGCGGCATTCGCCCGCGGGCACGGCGTGCTGGCCGGCATCCCCCTGGACGGTTTCGCCGGCTGCGGCGCGGGGGATCTGCTGGTGGCGGTCACGGAGCGCCGTACGGCCGACGAGATCGAGACGTACGGAAACCTGGTGCGGGATTACCTGGAGGCGCGGGGCGATGACTGACGCCAGCAAGTGCGACGAATGCGGACGCTGGGGCGCCGACCTGCAGGACAACCTGTTCGCCAAGGGAGGCGCCGGGCGCCGGGGCGTGATGCCGCCGGTCTGGCACGGCGACGACGTGGACGCCACCCTGCCCGCATCCCTGCGCCGTGCGGAGCCCTGCGATCTGCCCTCGCTCTCGGAGCCGGAGGTGATGCGCCACTACACGCGCCTCTCGATCCTCAACCACCATATCGAGCGCGGCATGTATCCCCTGGGCAGCTGCACCATGAAGTACAACCCGCGGCTCAACGAACGCGTTGCGGCCCTGCCCGGCTTCGCGACCCTTCATCCGGAGCAGGATGAGGCCGACATCCAGGGCCTGCTCTGCGCCTGCAAGCTGCTGCAGGACGCCCTTTGCGAGATCACGGGCTTCGACGCGTGCAGCCTGCAGCCGGCCGCCGGCGCACACGGCGAATTCCTGGGCATGCTGACCATCCGCGCCTTCCATCTCGCCAACGGCGACGCCGACCGCCTGGAGGTCCTCATCCCCGACTCGGCGCACGGCACCAACCCGGCCTCGGTGGTCATGGCCGGCATGAAACCCGTCACCCTCGAGTCCCGCCCCGACGGGCGCCTCGATCTGGATGTCCTGCGCGCGGCCGCCGGGCCGACGACCGCGGGCATCATGATCACCAACCCGAACACCCTCGGTCTCTTCGAGACCGACATCGTCGAGGTGGCGCGCATCGTGCACGAGGCCGGCGGGCGCCTCTACATGGACGGCGCCAATCTCAACGCCATCCTGGGCAAGGCCAAACCCGCCCACATGGGCTTCGACGTGGTCCACCTGAACCTGCACAAGACCTTCTCGACGCCCCACGGCGGCGGCGGCCCCGGCGCGGGCCCCATCTGCGTCGTGTCGGAACTGGCTCCCTATCTGCCCGGTCCCGAGATCGTGGCGGCCGACGGCGTCTACGGCCTGGTCCGCGACGAGACGGAGGGGCGGCCGAGCATCCACTCCTTTTACGGCAACATCGGCGTTTGCCTGCGGGCGCTGGCCTACATCCTGCGTCTCGGCGGCGACGGGCTGACCCGGGTCGCCGAGCGCGCCGTGCTCAACGCCAACTACCTGCGCGTGCGGCTCGAGGGGATCCTGCAGGTGGAACATGGCGACGGCTGCCTGCACGAGTTCATCGCCTCGGGCGTGGACTGGCGGGAGAAGTACGGGGTCCGCACCCTGGACATCGCCAAGCGCCTGCTGGACTACGGCGTGCATGCGCCGACGATCTACTTCCCCCTGATCGTCGAGGAGGCCCTTATGATCGAACCCACGGAGACCGAGTCCAAGGAGACCCTGGACGCGTTCGTGGAGATCATGCGCACCATTCGCCGCGAAGCCGAGGAAGAGCCCGAACTGCTCCACCAGGCCCCGCTCGTCACGCCCGTGTCGCGCCTCGACGAGGCCGGCGCAGCCCGCAAGCCCGACCTGCGCTGGCTCGGGCCCTGCAACTGCGGGTAGCCGCGATGCGCCTGCGCGTGATCCGCGACGGCGCCCGCAGCGGTGCCGAGAACATGGCGGCCGACGCCCGCTTGCTCGAGGCCCACCGTCCCGGCGACGATCCCGTCCTGCGCCTCTATCGCTGGTCGCCGCCGGCGGTCAGCTACGGCTACCACCAGCGCGCGGCAGACTTCGATGCCGAGGCCGTGGCGCGCCGGGGCTACGGCCTGGTGCGCCGTCCCACGGGCGGGCGCGCCATCCTGCACGCCGACGAGCTGACCTACGCCGTGGTCGGTGATGCCCGTTCCGCCCTCTTCGGCGATTCGCTGCACGCAGCCTACGCGTCGGTCAATTCCGCCCTCCTGCTGTTCGTGCGGCGGCTGGGACTCTCTCCCGACGTCTCCGCCGGCGAATCCCTGGCCGCCGCGCGGGACGCCGTCTGCTTCGCGTCGGCCGGCCGTCACGAGATCACCGTGGGCGGACGCAAGCTGATCGGTTCGGCGCAGCGCCGGCTGGCGTCCGGTTTCCTGCAGCACGGCTCCATCCTGACCGGCCAGGGCCACGTCGATCTGCTCGCCTGTCTGCGGGGGGATGTCGACGGCCAGGAACAACGCGCGCGCCTGCGGGCGGCGACGACGGATCTCGCGCAGTTGCTGGGCCGAGAATTGGCCGTCGCGGATCTGGACGGCTTCGCGGACGCCCTGGTCGAGGCCTTCGCCGAGACCTTCCGCTGCGGGACGTACGCCGGGGGCGCCTGAATCAGAAGTCCAGCGCCAGCCCCGAGGCGAAGGCCAGACCCTTGGTGTTGTTGGGGAAGAATTGGCCGCGGTTCGCCACCGCGAGATCCCAGCGGACGGCGCCCAGGTTCAGACCTAGACCCGCCGCCGCGCGCCGGACCTCGCCGCCGAAGCCAAGCCCTAACCTCGGCTGCAGCCAGGACGCGAGGCGCCACTCCACGCCGATATCCAGGGCCAGTTTGTCGGACACGCCGGCCCTCTTCGCCACGCCGCGGGACAGGTCGCAGCCCAGCAGGAACGAGCCGAGCGTGTTGCTCGCGCCCAGGCGCACCACGGCGGGCAAGGTCCGCGCGTATGCCGCGGCGGCGTAGGTGGTGTCGCTCTCGGTGATGTGCGCGTCCATGTCGCCGCTGGTGGCGGTGACCGAGTCCCCCTTGGCGCTCCATACGCGGCGTTCCACGTCCTCGTCCCACGTCAGGCGGCTGGCCACGTTGCTCATGGCAAGGCCGACCGTCCAGCCGCGGGGGACCTGCAGGGCCAGGCCGGCGTCCACCGCGTACCCGCTCCCGCCCCGGGACATGAGCACGGCAGCGGTGGCCTCGCCGCGCACGCCCTCCATGTCTGCCGTGATGCCGCCGCCGGCCTCCTCCACGGTGAAATCGTATAGCCCGTACAGGTAGCGGGCGTTCACGCCGGCGGAGAGACGGTAGGTCCGGCGCGTGAGCAGGGGCGTGGCGACCGACAGGGTGGCCGCGCCCACGGCGTAGGCCTCGCCGTCGGTATCCTCGAACGAGAAGCTCTGGCCGATCTCGTTGCCCATCAGGATCAGGTCGAAGAAGTCCTTGTCCAGGGTGCCCGTGCCGCCGGCGATGCCCTGGAAGGTCAAGGCCAGCGGACCCGTGCTTACCCCCAGTGCGGAAGCCCGCACGTTTGCGTCCAGGATGAATCCCTCGGCGGGAATGTCGTCCAGCAGTTCCTGCTTGTCGGCCTCGGTCAGGACGGCGCCGCTGATCTCGTTGTAGCGGGCCAGGGAGAAGGCGTTGTTGTTGAGGTCGAGCGAGACCGATGCGATCCCCAGCGAGAGACCATCCTCGACGTCCAGCGCGAGGTTCGCCGGATTCCAGTCGACGGCGTCCAGGCCGCGGGACGCCGCCGTGTAGGCGCCGGACATGCCCATGGCCCTGACCTGTCCCTGTCCCAGCGCCTGGCCGCAGAGGCAGAGCAGCGCGCAGAGCGAACCGGCCAGCGCGGCCGTCGCGCCAGGATGCGACGGCGGCGATCGACGTTGTCTCGTCTCTGTGTTGTCGTTCAAGCCGATCTCCTTCCGCGCCGGCACGGATCAGTCGTCGTCGATCAGGATTTCCGCGGCCAGGGCCCCGCGGGCGGACAGCATGTCGCCCCAGCGCAAGACCACTTCACGGCCATCGGTGCCGGGGATCAGGGCGCGCAGGGCCGTGCAGGCCCCCGGGCGCGTGAAGGCCCGGACCTGCGCGGCGTCCAGCGTGATGACGTGTCGGATCGTGACGGACTCCCGCACGTAATGGGTCGTCTCGTCGATCGAGCCCGCCGCCACGGACAGGGGGCCGATGACCAGTTCGGGGTCGTCCAGTGCGGATGCCGAATCCGGTCCCACCAGGAACAGCACATCGAGGCCGAAGGGGAAATGGTTGTCGATCTCGGTGACGATCTCCGCCGCCAGCAGATGCTCCTCGAGGTTGCGGCGAAGCTCATCGTCGAGATCCAGGGGCTCGGATTCGCGGTCGATCTCGGCGTCGTCGATCACCAGGCGCAGGGGCGCGTCGGCCCGCCAGACCGCTCGCGCCTGGTCACCGGGGCGCACCGTGCCGATCTCGTCGTCGCCGCCGACGCTCACGGCGCCGCTGAAGGTGAAGCTCACCGGCAGGATGCTCAACAGGTCCGCGATGGTGCTGTTGGTCTCGTCCAGCAGGATGGTCGTCTTGGCCGGCTCCCCGTCGCGCGCCGGCGCGATGCCGGCCGTGGCCGCGAGGGACGCGGTCTCGCCGCTCGCGTTGCGCCCGGTGAGCCGCAGATCGATGTCGCCGCCGATGCCCGTGCCGTTGAACAGTTCGATGACCAGGGTGGCCGCGGGCAGTTGCAGGCCGTCCAGCTCGTCGGGGATGTCGATTTCCTGGGTCATCGGCTCGAACTCGAAACTGCGCGCGGGTATGAGGCCGGTGACCTCGCCGATGGCCAGCGTGGTGGCGTCCATCTGCGCGGAGATGCGCATCCAGGAGGCGATGTCCACGAGTTCGCCGTCGCTGCCGGGAGAGACCACGCCCACCGTGTAGGTCAACGAGTCCAGCGGCGCGCCGCCGCCGGCAGTGATGCGCGCGCCGGCCAGGTCGGCCTGCGTGACTTCGGTGCCGTTGCGCGGCATCGCGAAGGTCAGCAGGTAGGGGGCGCCGGCCGCCGTCTCGAAATCGTCGAAGTACAGGTAGACCGTCGCGGGGACGGGCAGGCCGCTCATCAGGGTGACGTTCATGACGCCGCTGGCCACGATCGCTTCGATGATGCGCAGCGAGTCCGGCAGGGCCACGCTGCCGGTCTCCTGGAAGGACTGGTGGCCGATGGCCGCCCGCGCTTCGTCCACCACGAGATCCCCGATGGACAGCGACACGCTGAGGGAGGCGTCGGGTCCGATGCCGGCGCCGGCGGAACCGGCCGAACCGCCGGTCAGGCGGATGCCCAGGCTGCCGGGCAGATCGACGTCGGCGAGGTCCGCGACGGCCGCGGCTTCGGCGCCCGGAGCGATCTCCGCGTCGAACGCGAGCGCGGCGATCACCGCGCCCGTCACGGGGTGCACCACCTCGGCCGTGATGGTCTCCGGGGGGGAGTCTCCCGAGAGGGGTATGGGCAGCTCGTTGTGCAGGGTCAGCGAGATGATCCCCGCAGAGACGTGGGCGTGGTCGAAACCGTCGATCACGAGAGGATCGCCCTGCACGTCGAAGGTGATCGCCGGCACCGGGTAGAAGCCCGGGGGCAGGGATCCCGCCGCCGGCCAGATCTCGACGAGCGAGAAGGTGTACGACAGGGGCTCCGGGTCGTCGAGCTCGACCGCGCCGATGGTCGCCTCGGTGTTGATGGACTCCAGATCGGCGCTGAGGTCGAGATCGAGCACGACCGACGTGGTGTCGCCCTCCACGCGGAAGAAGAGGAGCGAATCCTCGCCGGCGTGGAGGTACTCCTGGTCGGCGATCAGCTCTGCGACAGTCAGGTCGTGCGTCCCGACGGGGATCGCCAGGCGGGTGGAGAAGGTGGGCAGCGCCGGATCCTCGATGGTGCAACCCGCCGCCAGCGCCAGTGCGATCCCGCACATGCAGGCGGCCGCCACGGACGGCCTGGCGCGTGGCCCGGTCTTTTTCCTGTTTCGCGATGGCATCCGTCTCTCCCCTGTCTGACGACTGTTGGCTGTGCGGTCCGCAGATGAAAGAGTCGTGCCGCGCGACCGTCGATCGTCGCGGGGGATCCCGCGGGGAGCCATGGGGAACGCACGTCCATCGCGAGCCATCGCGGGGAGTGCCGCCGGCCGAATGGGCATTGCAGACCGCAACGAGGTCGCCCGCCCGCGCTCGGCGCTGCTGCAGGCTGCACGCGGCGGGAAGCAATCTGCGACTTCGCTTGACCGGCCCGAGCGGCGTTCCTAGACTCAGCCATGCCCTTGACGAGGAAAGCCATGCCATGACCGGTTACATGCTCCGGCGTCTGGCGGGTTCGGCGCTGCTCGTGCTCGCCCTGTTGACGGCGGTGTTCTTCGTGGTGCGTCTCGCTCCCGGCGATCCGGCCGAACTGCATCTCGACCCCGACCTGGGATCGCTGCAACGCGATCAGGTGCGCGCGAGGCTGGGCCTGGACGCGCCGTTGCACGTCCAGTACCACCGCTGGCTCGCCAACGCGCTGCTGCGCGGCGACCTCGGCCGCAGCATGCAGTATCATCGGCCCGTCACCACGCTGCTGGCCGACGCGATTCCCAACACGCTGCTGCTGACCGTCAGCGCCTACGCGGTGCATCTCGCCCTCGCGGTGTGGGGCGGGGTCTGGATGGCCCGCCGCAAGGGGACGCGGGCCGAGAGGGGGGCGACCGCCGCCGCGCTGGCGCTGTATTCCCTGCCCGCCTTCTGGCTCGGCCTGATGCTCATCCTGATCTTCTCGCGCGCGCTCGGCTGGCTGCCGGCGGGAGGCATGCATGCGCCCGACGCGGCGCTCATGGCCTGGCCGGCGCGCCTCTGGGACACGATGCGCCATCTCGTAATGCCGGTGCTGGTGCTCGGCGTGGCCTCGGCCGCCGGCACCGCGCGGTACCTGCGCAGCAGTCTCGTCGACGTGCTCGCCAGCGATTTCATCCTCGCCGCGCGGGCGCGCGGCCTGTCCGAGCGGGCGGTCGTCTGGCGGCACGCCGTGCGCAACGCCCTGTTGCCGGCCGTGACGCTGGTGGGGCTGAACCTGCCGTTCCTGCTGGGGGGCGCCGTCGTGACCGAGACCGTCTTCGCCTGGCCCGGCATGGGGCGGCTCGCCGTCGAAGCCATCTTCGCGCGCGATTACCCCGTGATCATGGGTGCGACGGCGCTCTCGGCCGTCATGGTGGTGCTCGGCAACCTGCTCGCCGACATCGCCTATGGCTGTGTGGACCCGAGGATCCGTCTGGGCGGGGGGGGGCGGTCATGAGCCGCGACGCAGTGCGGGGCGGTCCGGGGCTGCTGAGAAGGCTGGACGCCTCGTCGCGCTGGGGATTGGCCATCGTCCTGCTCATCGTGGTGCTGGCCGTGTCCGCCGGTCCCCTCTCGCCGGACGATCCCAGCGCCGTGGGTGGCGCCGAGACGCATCTCCGGGCCCCCAGCTTCAGACACCCCCTCGGTACGGACGTGCTCGGCCGCGACGTGCTCAGCCGTCTCTTGCACGGCGGCCGCGCCTCGCTGATCGTGGGCTGGCTCAGTGTCCTGCTGGCAGTGGTGCTGGGCACGTCGATCGGTCTGGCGGCGGGCATCGGCCCCGCCTGGCTGGATTGCGCGCTCATGGCGGCGACGGACGTCTTCCTCGCCTTTCCGCGCATCTTCCTGATCCTGCTGCTGGTCGCGGTGGCGACGCCCTCGCTCGTCCTGGTGACCGTCGTGATCGGCATCACGGGCTGGATGAGCGTGGCGCGACTGGTCAGGGCCGAAGCGCTGGCCCTGCGCGAAAGGGACTTCGTCCTCGCGGCCCGCGGACTCGAACTCTCGAGCGTGCGTCTGGCGTGGCGGCACGTCCTGCCCCACGTTCTGCCCCTGGTCCTGGTGGCCGCCACCCTGCGCCTCGGCAGCGCGGTCCTGCTGGAGTCTTTCCTGAGCTACCTCGGACTGGGCGCCCAGGAGCCCCTGATTTCCTGGGGCGCCATGATCGAGCACGGCCAGGGTCATCTGCTGGACGCCTGGTGGCTGACCGCCTTCCCCGGCCTGGCCATTACCCTGATGGTGGTGTCCTACAACCTGCTCGGGGACGGCATCCGGGATCTCCTGGATCCGCGCGGCGGGGTGCGGAGGCGGGGCAGATGAGATCCTCCGCACTGCTGACCATCGAGAAGCTCTGCGTCGTTTTCCAGGGCCCCGCGGGTCCCGTCCGCGCCGTGTCCGGGCTCGACCTGTCGCTTTTCCCGGGCGGGATCACGGCCCTGGTGGGCGTGTCCGGCAGCGGGAAGACGGTCACGGGTCTGGCGGTCCTCGGTCTGCTGCCCCGGGAAGCCGAAGTCACCGGGCGCCTGGCCTGGCGCGGGGAGCCTCTCGACGGCGGGCGCGCGCACCGCGCCCGCCTGGGCCGCGAGATCGCCATGATCTTCCAGGATCCGGGCGCCTGCCTCGATCCCGTCTGGACCGTGGGCGCCCAGCTCATCGAGACAGTGCGCGCCTGCGGTGTCGCCGGGCGCCCGGCGGCGGCAGCTCGTGCCGGAGCCCTGCTCGCGGAGGTGCACCTGCCGGCGTTGGTCCGGGAGAGATATCCGCACCAGCTGAGCGGCGGCCAGAAGCAGCGGGTCATGCTGGCCCTGGCCCTGGCCGGCGACCCGGACCTCCTGATCGCGGACGAACCCACCACGGCTCTCGACGTGACCATACAGGCCGGCGTGCTGGACACCCTGCAGACGGTGGTCCGCAAGCGCGGCATGGCCATGCTCTTCATCACGCACGATCTCTCGCTGGTGAGCGGTTTCGCCGATCGCCTCGCCGTGGTCCACGAGGGGCGCATCGTCGAGGAGGGCGCCGTGGCGTCGGTCCTCGCCGCGCCCGCACAGGCCCGCACGTGCGAACTCCTGGCGGCGTTGCCCGAGAAGAGTCCGCCCCGCAGCGCTCCGGCCGCGGTGGCGAGCGCCCCCGTGCTGGCCGTCGATTCCCTGAGGGTCGAGCATGCGCGACGCCGGACTTTCTGGAGACGGGGGCGGGAGGCCCGGCCGGCCGTGCGCGACGTGTCTCTCACGGTCCGCGCGGGCGAATCCGTGGCACTGGTGGGCGAGTCCGGCTGCGGCAAGACGTCTTTGGCGCTGGCCGTGGCCGGTCACCTCGCCGGAGTCCGCGGGGAACTTCGGTTGAGCGGCGCGCACCGTCCGCCGGGCGTTCCCACCAGGCTGGTCCAGCTGATCTTCCAGGATGCCAGCGCGGCGCTGGACCCGCGCCAGACCTGCGGGAGCGCCATCGCCGAAGCCGCCGACGCGGCGGGAGAGGAGCGCAGCGTCGCCGCGGCATTCCTGCGGGACGTCGACCTGCCCCCCGACGTGGCGGCGCGCCGTCCGTACCAGCTCAGCGGAGGCCAGCGCCAGCGCGTGGCGCTCGCCCGGGCCCTGGCGGCTCGTCCGCGCCTGCTTATCGCCGACGAACCGACCGCTTCGCTCGACGTGGTGATGCAGTCCCGGATCGTGAACCTGCTGGCTGGTCTGCAGGATGCCCAGGGTTGGGGCCTGCTCTGGATCACCCACGACCTGCCGCTGGCGCGATCGATCTGTCACCGCATCGTGGTGATGTTCCACGGCGAGATCGTGGAGGAGTTGCCGGCCGCCAGAGCGCCACGGCATCCCTACACGCGAGAACTCGTGGCCATGACGCCGGTTCTCGGCGAATGTCTGCCGACACCCGGGGCGTCCGCTCCCCTCGAGGCGGGACCGCCGCCCGAGGGCTGCGCGTTCGCACCGAGGTGTCCGCTGGCCCTGCCCTCGTGCACGCTCGAGAAACCGACGCTGCAGGACGCGGCCGGCGGTCGTCGGATACGTTGTCCCGTCGTGCTCCGGAATGGTGGAACACATTAGGTTGACAGGGCTTTCGGCAATCTCTATATTCAGCCGGAAGTTGCCGGTTGACCGTCACGACCCCCCATTTCCCGACTTGTGGCCCGCCAGGTGTGATCATGTCGGGGTGCGTGAGGTTTCGGTATGTGTTCGACAGACCGAGATGCGTTACATCCTCGTCGTGCGGTACCGGTCGACCGGTACTCATGCTCGAACCGGACTGGATCCGTTGAAAGGAGCGCCCAGATGCTCCGGCGCAAATGTCTAGCGAGCGTCCCGACTTTGCTCTGGTTGGTGGTGCTGACCCTCGTCCTGACCCCCCTGGCGGTTCACGCCCAGGGCACCTTGGGCACCATCAAGGGCACCATCCGCGACTCGGAAACCGGCGAATTCCTGGATTATGCCAATGTCCTGCTGGACGACGGTTCGCGAGGCACGATGTCCCTCGGCAGCGGCGTGTTCTACTTCAAGGGCCTGCTGCCCGGGCCCCATACCGTCCAGGTCCTCTACCTCGGCTATGCCCCCGAGACGCTCACCGTCGAGATCGCGGCGGGAGAGACCAAGCAGATCCGCTTCGACATGAAGGTCGTGATCGTCGAGACCCTCGATGCCTTCGAGGTCGAGGGAGCGCGCTACATGGTCGAGGTCAGGAACGCCACCACGGAGCAGCATTTCGGCGGCGATCGCCTGCAGGACTACGCCATCGACTCGGTCGAGGAGGCCGTCTCGAAACAGGCCGGCGTCCAGATGCGCGACGGCGAGCTTTACGTCCGCGGCGGCCGCTCCGGCGAGGTCTCCATGCGCATCGACGACGTGCCCGTGGACAACGTCGGCGGCGGCGGCGCCATCAGCGTCTCCTCGATGGCGGTCGAGGCCACGCAACTGGTCACCGGCGGCATGGACGCCGAGTACGGCTCCGCCATGTCCGGCGTCATCAACGTGACCACCCGCACGGGCGGCGAGAACTTCGAGGGCGGCATCCGGTACATGACCGACGATTTCGGGCGCCAGGACAAGACGTACACCAACTACGACCGCTTCGAGTTCGGCTTCGGCGGGCCCACGCCGGTCGACAAGCTGACCTATTTCTGCGCGGGCGATTTCTTCTTCACCGACACCGAGAACTACTCGGTCGCCAACCGCCCCGAATATCGCGTGAATCTCGGCAACACGACGCTGTTCCAGTTCCGCCGCCGCCAGGTCAACTCCCTCAAGGGATCGACCAAGTGGAAGTACGACTTCAGCGAGAACCTGCGCCTGACCGGCGAGTACACGCTCAACTTCGTCTCGAACGAGGGGTATTCACCCAACTGGAGCGTGTCGGGCTATGCGCGACGCGTGATCTACATGCCCTTGATGATCCCGACGCCCGGGGACGATTCCTGGCTGTACACGCGCAACTACGTGCCCGTCTACTACGGGCCCTGGTACGAGCACATGCACGAGAACGCGCATCCGGCTGTGGTAATAGACTTCGAGAACGCGAGCATGAACCGCCGGGTGGCGCCTCTGCTCCAGGTCCGCGCCATAGACGGTCGCCTCTACACGGTGGCGGTCGAACCGGGCTTCGACGGCTTCCGCTATCCGAACTCCACCTTCTCCACGGCGCAGGAAGATTCCTCGTACACCTGGTTTAACTCGGCCGACCGCAGCGGCGAGAACAACAGCATCGGTCAGAACGTCAAGGTTGTCCTGACGCACAATCTCACCGAGAGCACCTTCTACACCATGAAGCTGAGCTATCTCGCCAACGACGACCTCTTCACGGTCAACGGCAAGGACCCGTGGGAATTCCAGCACGGAGGCATCTGGTCGCCCGGCCTGTTCGGCGGACAGGCACCTCTCTACCTGAACAGTTCCGACTACTACACGGACCCACTGAACCCGCTCTTCATCACCAGCAGCGATTTCCCGTACTACTCGGAGAACTACGTGCGCACCTACCTGATGAAGTTCGACCTGACCACCACGCGCTGGGAGGGGCACCTGGTCAAGACGGGACTGCAGCTCCAGTACAACGACATCGAGAGCATCGAGCTGGCCTACCCCGCCGTCGAGCGCCAGAACCGGTTCACCGGTGACTACAGCCTCGGCGCCAACTCGAACATCTACCACTCGTACAACCCCGAGGCTTCCTGGTTCATCCAGGACCGCTGGGAGTACGAGGGGATGGTCATGAACTACGGTTTCCGCTGGGACCTGTTCTCGCCGGGATCGGCGGCCGAGATCCTGCTCGACAACGAAGATGTCGACAAGAACATCATCAAGTACAAGCACCAGTTCTCGCCGCGTCTCGGTTTCGCGTTCCCGATCACCGAACGCGACGGCTTCAACTTCTCCTACGGACGCTTCATCCAGTTCCCGTCGCGAAACCTGCTGTTCAGCAGCCAGGACGCGGTCGGCAACACCGGCGTGCTCGGCAACCCGAACCTCAAGGCCGAGACCACCATCGCCTACCAGGCCGGCGTCAAGCACCAGTTCACCGACTATCTCGCCGGCTCCGTCGCCATCTATTCGCGCGACATCTACGATCTCATCGCCTCGACCACCGTGACCGACGAGGAGACGGGCAACACCCTGCCGCGGTACATCAACAAGGCCTATGCCTCGGCACGCGGTGTCGAGTTCACCCTGAACAAGAGGTTTTCCAACAACTTCGCGTTCGACCTGGCCTACACCTTCTCCTACGCGGACGGCGTGGCCAGTTCGCAGCAGTTCGGCGCCAACCCCGAAGGCCTGGAGTTCCTGCCCAACCAGGAACTGCCGCTGAACTGGGATCAGCGGCACGTATTCCACCTGTCCCTCAGGTTGGCGGAACCGCAGTCCTGGTCCGGCTCGGTGACCTTCTCCTACGGCAGCGGCTTCCCCTGGACGCCCTTCGACCGCTACGCGCGCAAACAGGATCCGCTGATCGAGAACAGCATGCGTCTGCCGTCCACCTACGACCTCACCCTGCAGGGAGAGCGCCAGATCAACTTCTACGGCCAGCAGCTGACCCTGTTCATGCAAGCCCACAACCTGATCAACCAGGACATGGTCCGGGCGCCCGCCGCCGGCATCTTCCCGGGGATGCGCAACGCCACCGCCGCCTACACATCGTACCTGACCGAAACCGGCAAGTACGGCGGTGCCTATCTCCAGGATTCGAACGGGGACAACTACAACGAATTCATCCCGATCAACGATCCTCGCGTCTTCATGGATCACCGTCTCTTCCGCGTGGGCATCGGCTGGCAGTTCTAGGGATATGCATTCTCCGGTATGCGTGCAGGCAGACCGTAGAGGGAAGGATCGAGAATGACTCATAGCCGCAGCGTCTCGCGCTTGCGTGTACAGCGTTACGTGCGACTCGTCCTCGCCGCCGCCGGCGTGCTGGTGGTGACGTGCCCGGCCGCGCTGGCCTGGGTGGATATGACCGATTACGGTGTCGATCCGTACCCTCATCCGAACGGCATATATATCACCGACGGTTCGTACGTGATGAACGTCGGCGAGCTGCACATCAACATCACCAACTTCGGACTCATCGGTTCCCAGGCGCCCTCGACATGCTCCTGGTGCGACGCGCCGTCGGCCCAGTGGCCGGCCGGTTCGGGCGTCGAGTACCTGTGGGCCGCCGGTCTCTGGGTCGGCGGCGTGACGCTCGGCGAGAGGCTGGTGTCGACCGGCCAGTACGAACGGGAGATCCTCGCCACCAGCGAGGTGGAGGACACCATCTACGAGGCCATCGGCGGCCGCCTGCTCCGTCCGCCGGGCAACACCGACGCCAGCGGCAGGCGCATACCCGAAGCCGATCCCAACGACGACGACGACTACGACGACTTCGGCGTGGCGCGTGTCGACGAGGAGACCCTCAACGGCTACGACGACGACGACGACGGCCTGATCGACGAGGACTTCGCGCAGATCGGCAATCAGATGATGGTCTGTACGATGTACGACAACACCCGTCTCGCGTCGGAGCTCTATCCCGACCACACGCCCCTGTACCTGAAGGTCATACAGAACTCCTACGGGTGGGAGAACGACGACGCCGACGACTTCGTGGGCTTCGAGTTCGAGATCACGAACATCGGCGTCGCGCCGATCAACGACGTGTACATCGGGTTCTTCGCCGATTCGGATATCGGTCCCCGCGACCGGCCGGGGCGCGCCGAGGACGACCTGGCCGGAAGCTACACCGGTTTCGTGCTGGCGCGCGACAACACCTGGGTGCCCGTGACCCTGGGCTACATGTTCGACGACGACCAGGACGACGGCGCCACGCTCGGCTATTTCGGTGTTGCGTTCCTCAGCCACGACACGGACCCCACCGGGGCCCGGGCTCCGGAAACGATCTCCCTGCATTCCTTCCACCACTTCTCGGGACAGGCCTCCTTCGACCAGGGCGGCGATCCCACCAACGACTCCGAGCGCTACCAGCTGCTCAGCGAGAACGTGATCATGAACAACGTCACCGAGGGCCGCGAGAACGACTACCGCTTCCTGGTGGCGGTGGGACCGTTCGCCGAGCTCCCGCCCGACGAGACCCTGACCTTCCAGGCGGCGCTCGTGGTCGGCAACGGGCTGTCCGGCCTGCTGGCCAACGCGGCGGAGGCCGTTCTCACGTGGGACGGGAATTTCTTCGACCTCGACGGCAACTCCCAGACGGGCATCAACGGCCGCGAATCCCGGATCTGCGCCAACCAGTTCCCGGACGGCGCCATCTTCGAATGGGCGGCCGATCTGATGGACCAATCCTGCGTGCCGACAGACTACCTCCTGAGCTTTCCCAGGATCGGCGCCGACGACCTGGACGCGGAGGGCTGCCTGTACGTCAACATGGACAACTGCTACGAATGCGGGCGCCAGGCCGGCCAGTACTGTACGCAAGAGAACCGGCTGATCACGACCGTCTGGAACTGCTGGGATCCGTCGATCTCCGATGCCAACAAGAAGGGCTGTACGGGGATCGAGGGCAAGGAGACGCAGGTGCACTGGCTGGTGGGCATGGCGCCGCCGCCGCCGGGCACGCGTCTGTGGCCCACAGACAGGTCCGTCCACGTCTTCTGGAACAACCTGAGCGAGACCACGCCCGACGTGCGCAGCAACAGGATCGACTTCGAGTCGTACCGCCTCTGGCGCGCCGACAACTGGGAGCGTCCCTTCGGCGCCTCGGTCGAGAACGGTCCCGAAAGCGGCCTGTGGCAGCTGATCGCCGAGTACGACCTGGACAACACTTACGTGCAGCGGCGCGAGTTGATCGACGGCTCGGTCGTGATCGACACGCTTCCCCTCGGGCGCAATACGGGCCTCGAGGAAATCCGCTACACGCCCGTGTGCCTCGCCGACCCCACTTTCGAGATGCCCGCGCCCGGCCTGGCCGAGGCCATGCGCCAGGTCGTCGAGGCAGACTCGCTCGGCCTCTTCCAGCTGCGCCCGCCGCTCTACGACTCCGAAGGGAGCGTCGTGGAGGGACTCGAGGCCCTGCTGCCGTGGCAGGGCTATCCGGCCCATCTGGATACGTTCTTCTGGGTGACCCCGCGCGTGGCCCTGGCCCCGACCCATGTCGCCAAGGACGCGGTCGAATTCTACGAGTACGTGGACTACGACGTTCACAACGGCTTCTTGTACTTCTACTCGGTGACGGCCACCGATCATGCCATGGATATCAACGACGACGATACGATCACCGTCACCGGCAGCGGCATCGTCGGGGACCCGAGTTCGTCGTTCAACGACGTGCGCCCGGGATCCTTGGCCCAGACGGCCGAGGAACGGAAGCAGAACGGGGTGGACATCTACGTGTACCCGAATCCCGCCACGCGGGACGCTCTGGAGGAGTTCCAGCTGTTCTACCCGAATTCCGACGACCCGACGGGCATCCGGGTATGTTTCGCCAACCTGCCCCGATCGCACAACTCGGTGAAGATCTACACCCTGGATGGCGATCTGGTCGAGACGCTCGATCACGACGGAACGGATGGCTACGGAGAGATTTGCTGGAACCTGGTGAGCCGCAACGGTCAAGAGGTGGTAAGCGGCATCTACCTGTACACCGTCGAGTCTCGGGACGCCCAATTTGACGACTTCATCGGAAAGTTCGTCATTATACGTTAGAACGTCGTCGGCCGGTGGAGAACCGGTGCGAACGCACTCCGTCGAGGACGGATCTGGAGGTTTTCATGAAGCGCATCGCATTGCTCGTCATCGTCGCCCTGGCCCTGCCGCAGGCGGCCAACGCGCAGCTCTTCGCCAAGGTCGGCACCTTCGGTGCGCAGTTCCTGCAGATCGGGACCAGCGCCCGGGCCACGGGGATGGGCTCGGCCTTCACGGCGATCGCCGATGACGCCAGCTCCGTGTTCTGGAATCCGGCCGGCCTGGTCGAGGTGCGGGGCAACGAGTTCCACGCTTCACAGGTCGAATGGCCGGCGGACATCAACCTCAGCTCCGCCGTCCTGGCTTTCAATCCGCGCATCCTGCCCGGCACCTTCGCCCTGTCGGTGCGGTCGCTCTGGCTGGACCCCATGCTGGTCAGGACCGCGTATCTGCCCGAGGGCAACGGCCAGACCTTCGATGCGGGCATGGTCGGATTCGGCTTCTCCTACAGCCGCTTCTGGACCGACAAGTTCTCCGCCGGCTTCACCCTGAACTACCTCCATATGGGTCTGGCCGAGGAAGCCGTCAACACGGCGAGTTTCGACTTCGGGATCATTTACCGCATCGGCGTGCGCGGCCTGCGTCTGGGCATGGTCATCCAGAACCTCGGCGGCAAGATCACCTACGACGAGCTGCCGGCGAAGATGCCCACGATCTTCAAGGTCGGCGCCAGCTTCAACATCACCCAGACCAGCAACCACTCCCTGCTGGCGTCCGGTGAATTCCAGCACCCGTCGGACAATACGGAGCGGGCCAACCTGGGACTCGAGTACAAGCTGAAGGAACTGCTCTACCTGCGCGGCGGCTACTACATCAGCTACGATACGGAGGAGTATTCCGGCGGCTTCGGCGTAATCGTCAACACGGGCAAGGATTCCCGGGCCATCGTCGACTACAGCATGGTGAGCATGACCGCGCTGGATCTCGTGCACCGGCTCAGTCTTACCGTCACGTACTGACGGTCCCGACGTTCCTGCGGCGCCCGCTCCTCACCTCCGGGGGGCGGGCGTTCCGCGTCATGGAGCGTGCCCTCGGCGACTGTTGCCGTGAATGGCGGTCTTCCGTATGTTCCAGGCTGCAGCTTCGTGCGAACGACCGGCGAACCCAACGGCAGAGGTGGATGATGGATGTGCACCCCAGGGGAGACCGTGCGAGGGCCGTCGCCGGCTCCTTGAGGCGCAACCGCCTCGTGTGCGGCCTGCCGCCGATTCTCGCGGCCGCCCTCTCGATTCTCCTGCTCGGGGCCTGCCCGGCGAATGCGGCGCTGGTGCGCCCCTGGGAGGGCGCCGGTGGGTTCTCGTACGTGGTGGACGTCGTCGAGCGTCCTCGCGAGGACGGCGTGGTCGATCTGGTCCTGCTCTTCAGCGTGCCCAACGCGGAGCTGGCCTTCCAGGAGGAATGGGGCGGCGGGCAGCGCGGCAAGCTCGCGGCCAGGGCTGTCCTGAGAGGTCACGACGGGTCGGTGGACCGCGAGGTCGAACTCGATCTGGTCGCCCGCTCGCGGGACGATGCATCAGCCCAGACCGCCTACCAGGTCTTCACCCTGACGCTGCCGGGTGTCGCCGACCAGGCCGGTCGCCTGAGCTGCGAACTGCGCGACCTCGAAGCCGGCCGGATCCTGCGCCTGCGCGATGCGGGCGCCGCAGATCCCCGCAGCGTCGTCCAGGGCGAATGGTTCGCGGATGCCGCCCGCCGGGAGAGCCACGGCCTGTGGCTGGGCTCCCCGCTGTTCCTGGCGGGAGCGCCCCGCCAGGAGATCGCGGCCTCGCACGCGGACGTCGCCCGGCCCGAACAGACGCTGCTGGGCGAGTTTCTCCACCCCAACCGCCGCTACGGCATCGAGCAGTCCAACCTCCAGATCGTGTTCGACATCGAGGCGCTGGGCTTGACGCGCGAAAACGCCGGCCATCTGCCGCGACACCTGCTCGTCCAGCTGCTGTCGACCGAGTTGGACTACGCGATGCGCGACACCATCGCGCTGGACATCGACCCCGCGGCGTTCGTCGCCGGTGGCGGGCTGGCCGAGATCGCCTGGGAGTACGACGTCAACTACCTGCCTCCCGGCGCGTATCAGCTGAGCTGCGCCCCGCTGGACGGCTACGGCAATTCGTGGGTCGTGGAATTCGACGTGTTCTGGTCCCTGCAGTCCTTCGCGCGTCCCGCCGACGAGCAGTTCCTGATCGGCAGCATGGTGTTGCTCGGCGACCGCCGCGACGCCTTCGACAGGGCCGGCGCCAGCGGCCGCGAGGCCATCCTGGCCAAGTTCTGGGACGAGAACGATCCCGATCCCGACTCGCCCGGCAACGAGGCCCTGGCGGAGTTCCGCCGCCGGATGTCCTACGTCTCGCAGTACCTCGGCGGTTTCGGCCGCGCGGGCCCGGTCGATGACCGTGGCCTGATCTACCTCATGCTCGGCGAGCCGGACGAGATCCAGCAGCAGGTCATCCCCATCAACTCGCGCAGCTTCCTCGACGCGATCGACCGCGTATACAACGCCTACCTGGGCGTCAGCTACGGCGACGTGATGCACGACGACTACTCGAACGACGAGCAGACCATCCAGTCCGTCCGGCAGAAGCTGGACCGGACCACCAGCATCGAGCGATACAAGTCCTTCGAGTTGTGGGTCTACCAGGGCAACGGCAGCAGTCTTTTCCCGAACGCATACACGGACATGCCGCTCGGTCTGCGCTTCCTGTTCCTGGCCAAGCTGGGGGGCGGCACCTACAACCTGGAGCTGACCAACGCCTGGGATCACGGCATGCCCGGCAAGTGATGTCGGGAAGCGCTTAAGGCGTTGCCGGAAAGACAAAAACTGTTGACTTGGTAAGTGCGTTGACACTTATTTCAGGACACAATATACTCGCCGGCAATGGCCGGTTTGGGCGGTTCGAATACAGTCACTGACCACGGCTTGGCCCGGCTGGATGCGCGGACGGCCTCTTCTCGCCCCCGCCGCCTCTCAGCAGACTGAGTTCTTTCGGGTTTCATTCAGGAAAGGGAGATCTGGCACAATGGCACGTCACGGTACGTTCAAATATGCCGTTCCTGGGTTGATCTGCATCTTTCTGCTCGCGGCGGCCCTGTCGGTCCCGGCGACGAGCTTCGCGCAGGAAGAGACGGCGGAAGGACCTAACGTCGAAGGCATCATGGCGACCTCCGACTCCCTTGGCTTCGCCACGAGCGCCGCGGATTCCGGCGGCGAAGTTCCCATGGTCATCGAGAGGCGCGGCGGTGTGATGGGCGCCATCGAGCGCAGCGCCTTCGGCAAATCCGGCGCAGGCGAGCTGTTCGTCAAGGGCGGCAACTTCATGTGGTGGCTGCTCGCCGCAGCCCTGCTCGGACTCGTGTTCGTGATCGAGCGCCTCTGGACGCTCAACCGGGCGCACGTGAACACCCGCAAGCTGATCGGCACCGTGATCACCACCCTGCGCAACGACGGCGTGCAGGCGGCCGGGGAGGAATGCCAGAAGGTGCGCGGGCCCATCGCGGCCATCCTCTATTCCGGCCTGCAGAAGGCCGATCGCGGTCCCGAGGCGGTGGAGAAGGCCATCACCACCGCCGGCACCATCGAGATGGCGTTCCTGGAGCGCGGTCTGATCTGGATCTCGTCGGTGTCCACCATCGCGCCCCTGATCGGATTCCTGGGTACGGTATCCGGTATGATCAACGCCTTCGAGGCCATCGCCACCAGCGACACGGTCAACGCCCAGCTGGTCGCGGCGGGTATCTCGGAGGCCCTGATCACCACCGCCACGGGCCTCGTGCTCGCCATTCCCACGTCGATCGCCTTCAACTACTTCGTGTCGCGCATCGACCGTTTCGTGATAGAGATGGAAGAGGCCTCGGCCGAACTCGTCGAGGAACTGATCCGGGAGCAGCACTGACGATCGCCGCCCCCGCGCGGGGCGGCATCGCGAGGAGATAGCGCGTGGGCATCCTGGCCAAACGGAAGCGAAAGCGGGCGATGGGGGAGATCCCCATGGCGTCCACCAGCGACGTCGCCTTCCTGCTGCTGATCTTCTTCATCGTGATGCCGATGAAGCAGGACGAGATCGGCATCTCCCTTGTGTTGCCCGGCAAGACCGCGCAACCGACGGTGCGGATCAGGCAGAGCAACGTGGCGACAATCCGCGTGCACGCAGACCATCACCTCACCCTCGACAACCAGCCCGTGCGGCTCTCCGACATCCAGGACATCATCAGGCGGCGCGTGGCGGAGAACGACAAGACCGTGGTCATCCTGGAGACCCATCCCGACGCCGACTACGGCATGATGATCGCCTGCCTGGACGAGGTGAAGCTCTCCGGCGCCAGGAAGTTCACCCTCAAGACCACCCAGATGTAGGAAGGAGGAGAGGCCATGCAGTTCGCGCGGACGACCAAGAAGGAAACATACATCCCGACCTCCTCCATGGGCGACATCGCCTTCCTGCTCCTGGTCTTCTTCATGGTGACCGTCGTGTTCACCGAGGAGACCGGCCTGGTGGTGAAGCTGCCCCGCGCCGAAGCCGGCGAGGAAGGCATACGCGAACTCATCAGCAACATCTACATCAACGCCGCGGGCAAGATCTCCATCGACGACATGATCGTGCGGCCGGGGGACGTCACCGCGGTCATGTCCCAGAAGGTCGCGGCGAACCCTTTCCTGATCGTCGCGTTCAAGACGGACAAGCACACGCCCTATGGCGTGGTGAGCGATGTCATGGAAGGGCTGAAGGAGGCCAACGCGGTGAAGGTCTTCTTCAACACGGACATGGAACTGCCCGGCGTGGTATTCTAGGCAGGTGAGGATGACGACGGCGACCTACAGGGCCACCTCGGCCAACGAACTCTTCAAGGCGAAGTACAACAGGTACATCCGCTGGTCCCTGATCGCGGCTATCGTCTTCACGATCCTCTTCTTCCTGTTCTCGCCCAAATACAAGCCGAATCCCTACCGGATCTACAAGGATGAGATGTTGATGGTGGACGTCCAGACGGCGATCGACATCCCCGACATCCCCCAGGAGACGCTCAAGCCGCAGGTGGCCGTCGAGGCCGCGCCCGACGACATGGTGGATGACGAAACCGAAGTGGCCGACTCGCTGATCGACTCCGACGAATTCCTCGACATCGGCTCGGGTCTCGACGAGGGCGGCTCGGATTTCGAGGTCTCCCAGGACAAGCCGGTCCTGATCAGCTTCGCCCAGCCGGACTACCCCGAGATCGCCCGGGCTTCGCAACTCGAGGGGACGGTGCTGGTCAAGGTGCAGGTGGGCACCGACGGCACTGTCCTGCAGGCCGTGGTCATCAAGTCGGTGCATCCGACCCTGGACCGCGAGGCCCTCAAGGCCGCGCGCCGCTGCAAGTTCAAGCCGGGCAGGCAGCGCGACATACCGGTCAAGGCGTGGATGGCCATTCCCTTCGCCTTCAAGCTCCACTGACCCGAAGCCGTGGACGGTTTTGCCGGGCGGGGATGCAACCCCGCCCTGCTTGCTGCGTCTATATCCAGTCGGGAGAGCGGACGGGCCGCAGGCCGGAACATGCGTGGATCCGGGCCGGGTCCCCCGACAGGGCAGGAAGTCTTCCAGAAATGCGTTTGGCAGAGGCGCGGGTCTTGTCTACAATCCCCGGGACCTCATCAATCCAAAGGAGTCCAGGCATGGTTCGCTTGCAGGAAGCCAGCATCGGTCCGGTGGTCTTCGCTTTGGCCGCCTTCACCGCCTTGTTCGCGAGCGCCGGCGTCGCGGCGGGGCAGCCGGCGGGGAGCGTGCCGGTCTACGATCTCTCCCAGTGCATCGGCATCGCGCTGGACGGCAGCCGCTCCCTGGCCATCGCCGGGGAGAACACCTACGTGGCCAGGCATGGTGTGCGGCAGGCGTGGGGAGCGTTCCTGCCCGATCTTAGCTCCAGCTACACGTGGCAGCGCAGCGAGCGGACCGACTTCGGCTACGAGATCCGCGATCCCAGCACGGGCGCCCTGCTGAGCACGATCGATCTGGATACCCAGTACAAGGACAAGCGCCTGTCCCTGAACAGCAGCTTCACGGTCTTCGGCGGCTTCCGTAAATTCGGCGGGCTCAAGTCGGCGCGCAACGAGCAGCGCGCGGCGGCAGCCGATTACGCCTACAGCCGACAGCTGGTGATCCAGACGGTCTCGGTCGCCTACATCAACCTGCTGCGCAACCAGCGGCTGCTGGAGGTGGCGCAGGAGGCGCGTGACCTGGCCGGACGGGAGCTGGAGAAGACCGAGACCTATCACCGGATCGGCAGCGCCGCCCGGAGCGATGTCCTGCAGGCGAAGGTGCGGCTGGAGCAGACGCGCCTGGACGAGATCCGCGCCCGCAACGCCGTCGCCCAGTCGTTCGCGGACCTGGCGCACGCCATGAATCGCCCCCTGCTGGACCGCTTCGAGGTGGATCCGTCGCTGCTGGACGCGGAATCCGACGTGGAACAGCTGGATGTGCTCTTCGCCGAAGCCCTCCAGAAGCGCCCCGATCTCCAGAGCAGCGCTTTCACCCTGGCCGCCCGCGAGGGCGACGTGATGACGGCCGGCTCGCAGCTGTGGCCGCAACTGAACCTCTTCGGCAGCTATTCCCGCTCCGAGAACGAATCGGAGTTCCGTTTCGGCGCCCAGGAATCGGACGCCGTGAGCTGGGGCTACCAGGTAAGCTGGAACATCTTCGACCGCCTGCAGACGCTCTCCGGACGCTCGCAGGCCAAGGCGCGCCAGCGCATCGCCGAGTACAACCTGGACCAGGCGCGTCTGGACGCGCAGCTCGAGGTCCGGCAGCTGTACAACAGCCTGATCGAAGCGCGGGAACGCATCTCCCTGACCCGCGAGACCATCGCCAACGCCCAGGAGCAGCTGCGGCTCGCCCAGGAGCGGTTCCGCGTCGGCGCGGGCACCATGCTCGACCAGATCACCGCCCAGGTGAATCTCTCCCAGGCCCAGAGCGACGAGGTGCAGGCCATCAGCGATTCGGTCATCGCCTCGCTGCAGCTGGAACGGGCCGTGGGGCGCCCGCTCGATCGGCTGGCCCGGTGATGGAAGGCCGGGCCGGCGATGCGCTCATCGAGATCTCGAACCTCTCGAAGATCTACCACGTGGGCGACGAAGAGGTGCGGGCGGTAGACGACGTGGATCTCTCGGTCGACCGCGGCGAATACGTGGCCGTCATGGGCGCGAGCGGATCGGGCAAATCCACGCTCATGAACCTGGTCGGCTGCCTGGACACGCCCAGTACGGGCAACTACCGTCTCAACGGCCAGGAAGTGGCCAGCCTCGACGACGATGCACTGGCCGGGATCCGCAACCGCGAGATCGGCTTCGTGTTCCAGACCTTCAACCTGCTGCCGCGCCTCACCGCGACGCAGAACATCGAGCTCCCCCTGATCTACGGCGGCATGGGCCAGGCCGAACGCAGGCGCCGTGTGGCGGAGGCCCTGGCGCAGGTCAGCCTGACGGATCGCGCCGCGCATCGCCCCAACGAGCTGAGCGGCGGCCAGCGGCAGCGGGTGGCCATCGCCCGCGCCCTGGTGGGGCGGCCCTCGCTGTTGCTGGCGGACGAACCCACCGGCAACCTCGATTCGGCCACCAGCGAGGAAATCATGGACGTCCTCGATGCGCTGCACGACGCCGGGCACACGATTCTCGTGGTCACCCACGAGGAGGACATCGCCGCCCACACCAAACGGATCATCCGCCTGAAGGACGGGCGCATTGAGAGCGACCAATCCCGCACGTCCACCCACTGAGCGCGCTGCCCGCCGCCGGCTGCCGGCGGCGGTCCTGGCGCTGCTGCTCTGCGCCGCTCATGGCCACGCGCGGCCGCCGCTGCCGGCCCCGTCGGCGCTCGAAGCCACGGTGGCCTCGCGTTTCGCGGTCGACGGCGACGTGACCGCGGTGGTGCACGTGTCGCTGCCCTACCGAGCCCTGGTCTTCAAGCGCGACGGGGATCGGTTCACCTCCACGCTGCAGGTGTCCGTGGTGGCGAAAGCGGGGGGCAAGCGGATCGGCGGCGGTTTCGCCGCGGTCACGGCCGCCGCCCCCGACTACCCGGCCACCCGCTCGGACGAACGCCTCTGGTGCGCCGTCGACGTGCCGCTGACCGTGCAGAAGGAGGCCGTCCTGCAGCTGCGGGCGACCGTGGCCGGCACCAGCCGGACCTGGGAGCGCGACCTGCGTTTCGATCCGGTGGCGGCCGGCGCCGTCCCCTTCCATTTCACCGGTTTTCACTGGAACCTGGACCTCGGCGCCGCCGCGGAACACGTCGTCGGCTCCGGGACGGATACCTTGACGGCCGTGATCACGCTGGCAGCGCATTCCGTGCGCAAAGACGCGCCGTCGCGCGCCGACCTGCAGATCCTGGTGCGCAACGGTCAGGGTCAGGAGCGTATCCTGGAACGCGTCGCCCTGACCCGCGCGTCCGGCGATACCGTGGTCGAGCGGTTGTCGGTGCCCGCGACGGGGATGCCCTTCGGCCCGCTGGTATTCACGGCGCGCATCATTGCGGACGACGGCGCGTCGCTCGACCTGATGCCGGGACGCGAATTCGTGAACCTGGCCGTGCCCTGGGACGACGAGGCGGCCTGGCGGCGGCACGTGGGCTGGCTGGAGATGATCGTCGACGGCGACCGTCGCCGCACGCTGGCCGGCACCTCGCCCGCGGGCCGGCCGGCGGCCTGGCGGGAGGTCTGGCGCGAGCGTCCGCCCGACGCCCGGCCCGTCGAACGCGAGCACTTGATGCGCATAGTCGAGGCGGACCGCCGCTTCGGGCGGTTCGGGCGCGGGGCTCTGAGCGACCAGGGACGCATCTTCATCTTTAACGGCGAGCCGGACCGCATCGAGACCCTGGAGATGGATGCGACCTATCCCGGCGCCTGGCAGATCTGGTACTATCGCGGCACCGGCCTGCTGTATCGTTTCTACGATGCTTACGGGATGGGCGACTACCGCCTCTACGACACGGCACCCTATTGATGACCTAGTGAGGAAGCCATGGACATGCTCCGCCACGCACTGCTCGGCGCCGCGTTGCTCTGCTGCGCCGCGCCCGCCTCCGCCACCTCCGCGCGCGTCGAGAGCCTGGGCGGCGGCGGCGACTACTTCGAGGACGTCGACAACGTCCTGCGCTGGTACGGCTCGCTGCCCTCGTACGGCGGGACGGCGCTGTTCGAGCTGGGGGAGAAGACGTCCGGCGCCTCGATACGCAACCGCGGCGCGGCGATCCTGGCGGAACTCGACCGGGACGGGGCCTGGGGTACGGCCGGAATGTTCCTCTTCGGCGACAACAGCGACGAGGTGATCCGGCTGGCCTGGGGCCGGCGGCTCGGCGCCGTGCGTCTGGGAATCCAGTGGAAACTGAGCTGGGAGAGCTACGGGTGGTACGATCATGACGCGTCGTCCGTGGGCTGGCTGGACGCAGTGGATCAGGTCTTCGGCGCCGGCCTACGCTGGGAAATGGACGACCGCACCTATCTCGACGTCGCGGCGGACATCACCGAGGCGGGCCGGGAAGTAGAGATGGGGGACGCGACGATCGAGCCCGAGAATTTCAGCGTTGAAACGTATAGCTGGCGATGCAGGGGATTCCACGCGTTAAGCGATGCGACTGTGATCGTGCCCCTGGTCTCGTACGACCGGTTCCTGCAGACGGCCTATCTCTCCGCACAAGACGGCGTCTACGACTGGGATCTGGATGCGTTCCAAGCCGGTCTCGGTTTCAATCATCTCCCCGACGCCGACACCATGCTCGTGGGCTCGTTCACCTACGGGCTCACGCACGATTCGCGGGCGCATCCCCGCGACGAGTCCGACGAGAACAGGCTGACGGCGACGTATCACGCGTACGATCTGCGGCTGGGCGTGGAAAGGCGGCTGCTGGGCTGGTTGACCTTGCGGGCCGGCGCCTGGCAGTCGCTCGTCCTCCACGATGTCGTGGTCCAGGAATCCCCGGGCGGACCCGGGGTCGCGGATCGGTCCAGCGATGAGGATCTGGATATCAGCCTGGGTATCGCGCTGCACTTCGGGCCGTTCGACGCCGATTTCGCCTTCCAGGAGAACGCTCCCTTCAACTTCGGCTCCTTCATCACCCAGGCTGAGACCTACGAGGATTCCACCTGGTCCAGGATCACCCTGCAATGCGTCTTCTAGGGATGTCGGCCGGGTCGCCGCGGTATCCCGCGGGTGACGCGGCGCGCGACGAAGAAACGCGAGGGCGGGCCAGGCGGCTCGCCCTCGCGGCGCGTAAGCTCTGAAACGGATCACTCCCCGGTAAGGAACGCGTCGTGCAGGGGCTGCTGCAGCGCCGCGCCGTCGTCGGCGCTCACGAGCAGCCGCAGCAGGGGACCGTCGGTCAGCAGGACGCGATCGATCACGCCGAGAGACGCCAGCAGTTCCTCGACCCGGCCGTGGACCGACAGCCAGTTTGTCGCGGGGCGTCCCGCTAGGGTGATGCAGCACAGGCCTCGCCTGAACCGGAGTGACGTCTCGTGCGCGGCGGCGGCCGGCGCCAGCCTGTCGTGCAGCGCCGAGGCGTCCGAACTGGGCAGCAGCGCGCGCCAGACCCGCTCCTGGTCGTCGCGCAGCCATTCGCCGAGGAAGAGGCCGGCGCCGCTCGCGGCGACGGCGACGGCGCGGAAGTCGGCGAAAGCCGCGGCGTCCTTGCAGGCGACCTCCAGCAGCGCCACGTCGTCCCGGGCCACCAGGGAGAGGGGCCGGTATCGACAGGCATCGACGGGCGGCTCCTGCGCCTCAGGCGTAGCGGCCGTGGGCATCACCCGCGTGCCGGGGGTGTCGTGGAAGCTGGAACCGATGAACAGCGGCACGCCGTGGCGCCTCGCGTAGTCCACGGCCCGGGGATGGACGACCTCGCAGCCGGCGTCGGCCAGCGTGGCGAGCTCCTCGTAGGTGAGCGTGTCGTACCGGCGCACGCCGGACAGACGGTGCGGATCGCCGGTGAAGACGCCATCGACGTCCTTGAGGATCTCGCATCGTTCGGCGCCGAGGGCCGCGGCCAGGGCGACCGCGGTGGCGTCGCTGCCGCCGCGGCCGAGCGTAGTCACCTCCCGGTCGCGGCTGACGCCCTGGAAGCCGGCCACCACGACGACGTGCCCCGCGGCGAGGGCCTCGCGTACGCGGTCGCCCTTTACCTCCAGGATGCAGGCCTCGGTGTGGCTGCAGTCCGTGATCAGGCCGCATTGCGATCCGGTGAAGGAGATGGCGGAGCAGCCGTGGGCCTGCAGGGCCATGGAGAGCAGGGTCATCGAGATGCGCTCGCCGACCGAGAGCAGCAGGTCCAGTTCGCGGCGCGGAGGTTGCGGAGCGACCGAACGCGCCAGGTGTTCGAGTTCGTCGGTGTGGTGGCCCATCGCACTGACCACCACCACGAGGCGGTATCCCTCTTGCTTCTTGGCGACGAGATCGCCGGCCACCGCGCCGATCCTTTCCACCGAGGCGATGGACGTTCCCCCGTACTTGCGCACGAGAATCGGCTGTTCGGCGGGATTGCGGGCTGGAGTCACGGTCGCTCCTCGCGGCTGGCGCTGGGGGTCGGCGAAGCATAGGTTGCGGCTTGGATCAGAACAAGTTAAAACGGCCCGTAACCCTACGAAAAAGGGTTGCTCAGCCCAAATTGCCATGCTAGATTGGCGCATCCTCCCCAGGGGGAGGTAGGGTGTTAAAAACAAATGAGATACGGAAATCGCACCTCGACAGGACGTCGGCCGTATGTCCCGTCGGGCCGCGCGACCCCCTGAGTCCGCGCGGCCGGTTGTTGCGTCTGGGTTCCAAGGCGCTGTCACCTGGTGAGATTCTTGCACTGGTCATCGGCGCCGGCGGTGTCGCGCCGCCGGCCGTGACGGCCGAGCGTCTGCTGTCCAGATACGGCTCACTCAGCGCGCTGGCGGACCTCGACCCGGATCTGCTCTGCCGCGAGAGCGGCGTGGGCCCCGCACGGGCGACCCGGCTGGCGGCCGCGTTCGAGCTGGGGGCGAGAGCCCTGGACAGGACTGGCGGGGCCGGTCCCGCCGTGAAGCGGCCCGCGGACGCGCTGCCGTTGCTCGAGGAAGAGTTCAGGGGGTGCGACCGCGAGCATTTCCTGGCGCTGCACCTCGATGCCAGGCATCGCGTGACACGCGTGGAGACGGTCTCGGTCGGTTGCCTGGACGCGTCGATCGTCCATCCGCGCGAAGTGTTCAAGACGGCCGTGGCCCGCGGCGCCGCCGCGGTGATCGTGGCGCACAATCATCCGTCGGGCTGCGCGGAGCCGAGTCGCGACGACCTGGCGCTCACGTCGCGGCTGTCCGACTGCGGACGGCTGCTGGGAATCGAATTGCTGGACCACATCATCGTCGGGCGCGGTGAATTCACGAGTATCCGGGAGCATGGTTGGCCCGGCGAATGAGGGCGGCGCGACGATAGCGATGCAGGAGGAGTCTTGATGTTCTCCAAGCTCAGCCAGTTCCTGACCAACGACATCGCCATCGATCTGGGGACGGCCAACACCCTGGTCTACATCAAGGGCAAGGGCATCGTGCTGAACCAGCCTTCGGTGGTGGCGCTCGACAAGCGGACGGGCAAGGTCTACGCCGTGGGCAGCGAGGCCAAGGCCATGCTCGGCAAGACTCCCGACTCCATCCAGGCCATCAGGCCCCTGAAGGACGGCGTCATCGCCGACTTCGAGGTAACCGAATACATGCTGCGCGAGTTCATCCGCCAAGCCCAGAAGAAGCGTCATTTCATCGCCCCGCGCATCGTCATCTGCGTGCCGTCGGGGATCACCGAGGTGGAGAAACGCGCGGTGCGGGATTCCGCCAAGCACGCCGGCGCGCGCGACGTGTTCCTGGTGGCGGAGCCCATCGCGGCCGCCATCGGCGTCGGATTGCCCGTCGACCAGCCGAGCGGCAACATGATCATCGACATCGGCGGCGGCACCACGGAGATCGCGGTCATCGCGCTCAACGGCATTGTCTGCGACACCTCGATCCGCGTCGGCGGCGACGAGATGGACGAGGCGATCGTCAACTACATCAAGAAGAACCACAACCTGTTGATCGGCGACCAGACGGCCGAACACATCAAGAAGACCATCGGTTCCGCCTTCAAGCTCGAGAACGAGGAGGAGATGGAGGTCAAGGGCCTCGACCAGGTCACGGGCATCCACAAGATCCAGAAGATCTCCACCCTGGAGATCCGCGAGTCCCTCCAGGAGCCCATCCTGTCGATCGTGGACGCCTTGAAGCACGCGCTCGAGCAGACACCGCCGGAACTGGCGGCCGACATCAAGGATCGAGGCATCGTCATGACCGGCGGCGGCGCCATGCTCCGCGGCATGTCCGACCTGCTGCGCGAGCATACGGATCTGCCGATCAACCTGATGGACGACCCGCTGTTCTGCGTGGTCCTGGGCACGGGCAAGATCCTCGACGATTTCGACAAGTACAGACCGGTGGTGATGAAAAGCACTCGCGACTAGCCCTCGTCCGGATCGCCGGGGCTGGCGGCGCCCGTCGGAGAGGAAGGCGGATGGCCTCGAAACCAGCATACCGGTCGAACCGGGTGGAAAATCTGGCGCTGGTCGTCTGCCTGATCGTATCGACGGCTTTGCTGGCCCAGCCCGAGAAGCAGCGCATACACATGGCCGACTTCCTCGGCACGATTCTCACCTCCCCCTATCATCGGACGGTGGACTTCGGACGGGACATCGCGCGCGTGCGTCGGGAGAACGACGTCCTGCGCGCCGAGATCGCCGCCTTGCGGCTGCAGCAGCAGTCCGCCGTGCGTTTCCGGCGGGACCGCGACGAACTGCGCCGGGCCCTGGGTCTGGTGGACGTGGCGTCCGCGACGCTGGTGCCCTGCGAGGTGGAGCGGCGTCGCGTGTCGTCGTTCGCGTCCATGGTGCGCGTCAGCGCCGCCGACACCGTGGCCTGGGAGAGGTATCAGCCCGTGATCACCACGGACGGGCTGGTCGGGCGGATCCACACGGTGACCGGACCGCGGACGGCATGGGTGGAGCTGCTCACGTCCCCGGGCATGGCGGTCAGCTGCGAACTGGAAAGATCGGGTCTGCCCGGCATCCTGCATTCGCGCGGAGGAGATTTCGATCTGGCGCTCATCGGACGGGACGAGGATGTCAGGGTGGGCGACCGTGTGGTCTCGTCGGACATCGCCATGATCTACGGCGAAGGGGACCGCCTCAGCGGTGGCCTGCCGCGCGGCCTGCCGGTGGGCGTGGTCTCCGAGGTCTCGTCCCCGCCCGAGCAGCTTTTCAAGTCCGTGCGCGTGGAACCGGCGTCTTCATTCACCAGCCTGGACGTGGTCTTCGTGATCGTCGGTTCCGGCGAGTGGTTCGTCACGCAGACGCCAGCGCCGCTGGACGCGCGTACCGACGACGAGGAGGCGCCGTGAGCCGCTTCCTGCGCACGACCCTGTCGCTGTGTGTCCTGGCGCTGGTGGGCGACGTGCTCGTGGCGCCGCTGCTCTCCCTCGGCGCCATCGCCCCCGATTTCAGCCTGATCGCGCTGGCCATCCTGGCGCTCGGCGAAGGGGCGTTCGCCGGAGCCCTCGGCGGTTTCGCGCTCGGGCTGGTGGCCGATACGGCCATTCCGAACCTGCTCGGCCTCGGCGCGTTCTGCAAGTCCCTGGCCGGCTTTCTGGTCGGACGCGCGCGGTCGCGCCTGGTGATCGGGCTGCCCCTGGTGGAGGGCAGTCTGGTGGCCCTGATGGCCTTGGGACACGATGTGCTCTACCTGATCGGACAGAGCTGGTTTTCCGAAGGCGCCTTCTTCCGTCCGCTGATCACGGTCGTCGTGCCGTCCGCCCTCTACACCGGTCTGGTGTCCGTGCCCCTGATCCGCCTGGCGGATGCCCTGCGGATGCTGCGGCGCGAGGAATGAGCGGGGAGCGCTGAGCGATGCAGGAAAGACATTTCATCCAGGCCAGGATCCTGCGCGGCGTGATCTTGCTGCTGTTCGGCGTGCTCGTGGTCGACATGTTCATCCTGCAGATCGTCCAGCACGATCACTACAAGGGCCAGTCGCTGCAGAACCGGCAGGTGAAGCTCCGCGTGAAAGCACCCCGGGGACGTTTTCTGGATCGCGAAGGACAGGTCCTGGCCGACAACGTCTACATGGCCGACATCACGCTGCCGCGCGCCTGCCTGACCGTGGCCGGCCCCGATTCCACGCTGGCCAAGCTGATGCGCTGGTTTTCGCTGCCGGAAACCGAGACCCTGGAGCGTCTGCACGATCAGAAAGCGGCCGGCCGGCCGCGTTTGACGCTGCTGGCCAACGCGGACATGCCGCGGATCGCGACGGTGGAGGAACGCAGGCGGGAGCTGCCGGGTGCGCGCGTCGAAGCACGCGCCCGGCGACGTTACAAGTACGACTCGCGCTTTGCCCACATCATCGGCTACGTGAGCGAGGTGAGGCCGGAGGAGGTGGGCGACGAGAACGACCACCAGGCCTACCAGCCGGGCGACACGGTCGGCCGCGAGGGCCTCGAAGCCGCCTGGGAGGACGAGTTGCGCGGGGAAGCCGGCCTCTTCCTCAAGGAGGTCAACGCCGTCGGGCGCGTGGTCGGCAGCCGAGACATCCCCTTGTGGCCCGTCGTTTCCGGCGAGGACATCACGCTCACCCTTTCGCTCGCGCTGCAGGAGAGTCTCGCGGTCGCCATGGCCGACCGGCCGGGGGCGGCGGTGGCCCTGTCCCTGCCGTCCGGCGAAGTGCTCGCCGCGGTCAGCAACCCGGCCTACGATCCCAACCTCTTCACCAAGGGGATCTCGTCGCAGGAATGGCGCAGACTGCTCGACGATCCGCAGCATCCCTTCCTCAACCGTCTCGTCCAGGCCACCTATCCGCCCGGCTCGCCGTACAAGATCGTGACTTCGCTGGCGGGCCTGGAGGCCATGGTGGTCGGGAAATGGACGCATTTCGAGCCCTGCTACGGGTCGTACCGTTTCGGCGACCGGAACTTCCGGTGCTGGAAACGTTCTGGGCACGGCGATCTGGACCATGCCGGCGGGCTGGTGCATTCCTGTGACGTGTTCTATTACCAGCTGGGCCTGCGCCTAGAACTGGAGCAGCTGGGATCGGTGGCCCGCATGCTCGGTCTGGGGAAGAGGACCGGGTCTCCTTTCGTGGCGGAAGTCACCGGGAATATCCCGGATACATCCTGGTACGACGACCATTACGGACCGGGACGCTGGACCCGGGGCGTCCTGCTGAACAACGCCATCGGCCAGGGCGAGATACTCGTCACGCCGCTGCAGATGGCCGTGTTGACGGCGAGAGTGGCCGTCAACGACCGCGATCTGGTATCTCGCTTCCGGCCGGGGACGGACGGCGACGTCGAACGCGTCGCCAGGCCCCTGCCCTTCGCGATTGGACATCTCGACTGGCTGCGGCATACCATGACCCAGGTCGTCGACATGGGCACGGGCACGCGGGCGCGGCTGGAGGCGATCGAAGTTGCCGGCAAGACCGGGACCGCCCAGAACCCGCACGGCGAGGATCACGCGTGGTTCGTCTGCTTCGCTCCGGCTTCCGCTCCCGTGGTCGCGTTCGTGGTCATACTCGAGCACTGCGGGCACGGCGGCGCGGTCGCCGCGCCGGTGGCGGCACGCTGGCTCACGGCGTTCTTCGCATGGCGCGACCGGCCGAACCAGGGAGGTGCCTGATGCGCCAGGATTGGCTGCCGCGCGCATCCTCCGGGACGATCCTCCTATGGTCTTTCGCGGCGCTCTGTCTCTTCAGCCTGGCAACCTTGTGGAGCGTCACGGAGGGTATACGCGGACCCTACGAGATGACCGATTCGGGCGTCGCCAAGGCCATCTTCTGGCGTCAAGCGATCTGGATCGTCATCGGCTGGCTCGCCCTGCTGGCGGCCATGCGCACTTCGCTGCAGTTCTTCGAGGAATCCGCGCCGCTGCTGTACCTGGGGGCCGTGGCGATGCTGGTGCTGGTGCTGGCGATCGCGCCCGAGATCGCCGGAGCCCGGCGCTGGTTCAGCCTCGGCCCGCTGCGCCTGCAACCCTCGGAACCGGCCAAGATCGCCCTGGTGCTGGTGCTGGCGCGGCTGTTCAGCAGCTACGCCTCCCGCGACCGGCAACTCCTGCCCGTGATCGGTTCGCTGCTCCTGGCGGCGATTCCCCTGGCGCTGGTCCTGCGGGAACCCGATCTGGGCACGAGCCTCGTGTACGTGGCCCTTTGGCTGGGCGCCGTCTACTGGTTCGGCTTGTCGTGGGTGTTCCTGCTCAGCGTGGGCTCGCCCCTGCTCAGCGCCATCTTCAATTTCTACTCCGAGTCGGTCGTGCATCAGGCCTGGCCCTGGGGCGCCTATCTGCTCGTGCTGATGGCCGGACTCTCGGTGGCGCGCTTCCGCCTGCTGGAGAGCTTCCTGCTCGTGCTGGCCAACATCGCGACCGGCATCGGCACTTCCTTCTTGTGGGGCGGGCTCAAGCCCTATCAGCAGGAGCGGATCCTCACCTTCTTCGATCCGACGCGGGACCAGTTCGGCACCGGCTACCAGGCCATCCAGTCCAAGGTGGCCATAGGTTCGGGCGGCCTGTTCGGCACCGAATATCTGCAGGGGACCCAGAAGGGTCTGGCGTTCCTGCCCGAAAGACACACCGATTTCATCTTCTCGGTGGTGGGGGAGGAGCTCGGTTTCATCGGGGCCCTGCTGCTGATAGGAATCTACCTGGTCATCATCCTCAAGGGGCTGGAGATAGCCCGCACGGCCCGCAAGTCCTTCTCTTCCCAGGTCGCGCTCGGCGTGACGATCTACTTCGCGTTCCACGTGCTGGTCAACATCGCGATCACGACCGGGTTGCTGCCGGTCACCGGCCTGCCCCTGCCGGTGATGAGTTACGGCGGCTCGAATCTCGTGGTCTCGGCCTTCATGCTGGGCTTGCTGGTGAACATCGGTTCCCGTACTTTCGAGTCCTGAGGGGAGGTTGCATGCATCCGCATCTGTTCGGCATCGTCAAGACCTTCGGCCTGCTGCTGGCGTTGAGCTTCGTGATCGGTTTCTGGCTGAGCGTGCGCCGCGGTCGCCGGCGCGGCTTCGACCCGAACCTGGTGCTGGATTTCTGCCTCACCGTCATGATCTCCTCGTTGATCGGCGTGCGCCTTTTCTACGTGGCGACGCATGCCGGTGAATTCGAGCCCTGGTATGAGGTGTTCTTCATCTGGAAGGGCGGGCTGACGCTCTATGGCGGCATCATCCTGGCCATTCTCGCGGTCTGGTTCTTCTGTCGGCGTCGCCGGATCGCTTTTCTGCCCCTGGCGGATGTGCTCGCGCCCCAGGTGGCGCTCGGCATCGGCATCACCCGGCTGGGATGCTTCCTGAACGGGTGTTGCTACGGGAGACCGACCGACGGCCCGCTCGGCATCAGCTTCCCGGAGACCTGCGCCGCGGGCTGGGAGACCGGCTGTGCGGCCTTGCATCCAACCCAGCTCTACAGCTCGGCGGCCGGATTCGCTGTCTTCGCCCTGCTGATACTGTGGGAGAGGCGCAGCAGCTTCCCGGGAGCGACCTTCGCCCGCTTCTTGTCTCTCTACGGCCTCACGCGCTTCCTGGTGGACCTCTTCCGGCACTACGATCCAGGCGACATGGGACCTCTCGGCATCACGACCAGCCAGTGGATCAGCGTCGTTCTCTTCGGGGCCGGCTGCTGGCTGATGCTGACCCGACGATCCGCGGGTGAATCGGAATGAGACGGGGAAACGGTTCCACCCTCAGCCTGCGTCCTGACGGCGGCGGCTGGTCGCGCGACGGCAAGCCCTGGGAACCCGATGGGCCCTTCTACGCCGTGCTGGGCGATCCGGTCGACCACTCCCTGTCACCGCTTTTCCAGAGCGCGGCCATGCGCGCCGAGGGGCTGCCGTATGCCTATCACGCGGTCCGCACCTCGCGTGCGGATCTGGCGCGCATCTTCCGCGACCGCGGCGGGCTGGCCCTGCGCGGTTTCAACGTCACGGCGCCGCACAAGTTCACAGCCGCAGACCTCTGCCCGGTCCTGACCGCCGAGGCTCGCCTCACGGGTGCCGTCAACACGGTGCGCCTCACCGAGGGGGGCTGGGAGGGACACAACACGGATGTCGGCGGCCTGTGCGAAGTGCTGGACGACCTGATCGGTCGGACACCGGCGGGCCACGGGCTGGTCCTCGGCGCCGGCGGCGCCGCGCGGGCGGCCGTCGTGGCGCTGCTGGAGTCCGGTGCCGACGGTGTCTGTGTGATGGCTCGATCGGGCAGCGGTTTCGAGGCCATGTCCGGCTGGCTTGCCGCAGACGCCATGTCGGGCCGGCGCGTCCGCCTCGTGGACTGGGGCGCGCCGTTGGCCGAGCACGGGATGGCTTCCGGCTTCGTCTGCGTCTCGTGCCTGCCCGGCGGCGTCGACTTGGCTTCCCTGGCGCCCGCCGGCGGCACCCTGCAGCCCGCGCTCTGGCTGGACATGAACTACGCTTCGCGCGCGGTCGCGCCGCCCGGCGTGCCCGCGAACCGGATCCACGACGGTCTTCCGGTATTGCTGGCCCAGGGCGCCCTGTCCTTTTCCTGGTGGTTCGACCGTGACGCGCCCCGCCGCGTCATGGCGGAAGCTCTTGCCGGCGCCTGATTCCCGCCCCGTTTCACATCCTCCCGGATCGCGGGTAGCCGCATGAGCGCTTGGCTTCGAACCGCAGCCCGGGCCCTGCTGGAAGTGGTGCTCCCCGCGCACTGCGTGCGCTGCGACCGGGAAGTGGCTGCCGGTGGAGGCCGGGGCGTAGCCGGCGGTCTGCGCTGGTGCGATACGCCGCCGCTGTGTCGAGCCTGTCGTGAATCTCTGCTGTGTCCGGAGCCGCTGTTCGTGACGCTCGGCAAGGTCGGCTCGACGTTGCCGGCGGCAGCGGGGATGCCCACGAACGCCGGGCTGGTGGAAATCGTGTCGTGCTGGAAGTACCGCGGGTACCGCGGCCTGGCGGTGCCGCTGTCCGCGCTCGTCGATGCCGCCTGGGATATTGCGGAAACCGTGGGCGGTCCCGTGGACATGCTGGTCCCGATGCCGTTGCATCCCCGGCGCCGCCGTGAAAGAGGCTTCAACCAGGCCGAACTGCTGGCCCGCCTGGTCGGCAGGCGCAGGAGCTTGCCCGTGCATGCCGATCTGCTCGTCCGCCGGCGGGCCACCGCCCAGCAGGCCAAGCTGTCGTCGCGGTCCGCGGATCGCGGACGCAACGTCAGCGGTGCCTTCGCGCTCGCTGGGCGAGGCGCGGGGGAGATCGGGCGCGTGGGTCTCGTGGACGACCTGGTGACCAGCGGTGCGACGGCGCTGGCGGCCGCCGCGTGCCTGCGGGAAGGTGGCGTGTCGGTGTCCTGGATCCTCGCCGCCGGAGCCGTTCGGGCGCGCTCGCCCGGGCGGGCTTGACAGGTCTGGCCGGTCTATCTACCATCTCTCTCGCCGCGGGCACCGTTCAGGGCTTGGCAAAGGATACGATCAAGATGAAGAAGCTGGGGCTTGCGCAGATCGATCTGACCGGTCAGCAGGTGTTGATGCGGGTCGACTTCAACGTTCCCCTGGACAAGGACGGGCGCATCACCGACGACACGCGCATCCGCGCGGTCTTGCCGACGGTGCGATACATCCTGGCCGGAGGCGCCAGCCTGGTGCTCGCCAGCCACCTGGGCCGTCCCAAGGGCAAGATCGTCCCCGAGCTGTCCCTGCGCCCCGTCGCGGACCGTCTCGCGGAGCTGGTGGAGGCGCCAGTGCGGTTCGCCGACGATACGGTCGGCCCTTCCGCGCGCGCCGCGGCGGCCAAGCTCGCGCCGGGGGAGATCCTGCTGCTGGAGAACCTCCGCTTCGCAGCCGGGGAGACGGACAACGCCCCTGGTTTCGCCGAGCAACTCGCCAAGCTCGGCACCGTCTACGTGAACGACGCATTCGGCACCGCCCACCGGGCGCACGCTTCGACGGTGGGTGCCAGCTCGTACTTCAGGCGCAGCTGTGCGGGGTTCCTGATGGAGAAGGAGCTGCAGAACATCGGCATGTTGCTACAGAACCCGCCGCAGCCCTTCGTCGCGATTCTCGGTGGCGCGAAGATCAAGGGCAAGGTAGAAGTGATCGAGAACCTCCTCGACAAAGTGGATACGCTGCTGCTCGGCGGAGGCATGATCTTCACCTTCTTCAAGGTCCACGGGCTCGCGGTGGGTGACAGCCTCGTCGACGAGAACAGTCTCGAGGTCGCCCGGAGCATCCTGGCCAGGGCCGAAAACTCCCGGGCGAAACTGCTGCTGCCGGAGGACGTGGTCGTCGCGAAGGATTTCAGCGAGGATTCCGCGCGACGCACCGTCCTGGTCACGGACATCCCGACCGGTTGGCAAGGGCTGGACATCGGCCCGCGGACCGTGGCGAAATACGGCGAGATCATCGCCGTCGCCAAGACGGTGTTCTGGAACGGCCCCTTGGGCGTGTTCGAGTTCCCCGCCTTCGCGGCGGGCACGCGCGCGATCGGTGAAGCGGTCGCCGCCGCCACGGACGCCGGGGCGCATTCCGTCATCGGCGGCGGCGATTCCGTGGCGGCCATCAACCAGCTCGGACTGGCGGAACGCATCACGCACATCTCGACCGGCGGCGGCGCCTCGCTCGAATTCATGGCGGGCCGCGAACTGCCCGGCGTGGCCGCCCTGACGGATTCCTGAGGGGGCGGGGTGCCTGGTGCCCCGGTTGACAATGGTCTGTCGAGGTGTTAGCTTATCGGTCGCCGCCGCGCCAGCGGTGGCATTTCCCTTGCACAGCCTGACGATCGGGAGAATCGCACATGTTGTACGTCTTTTTCATGATCCTCCACGTGATCATCTGCCTGCTGCTCGTAGTCGTAGTCCTGATGCAGTCGAGCAAGGGCGGTGGCCTGGCGGGCGCTTTCGGCGGTGGCGGCGGCCTGCCCCAGCAGATGTTCGGGTCGCGCACCATGACGACGGCCCTGCACAAGATGACGGTCTACCTGGCGGTCGGTTTTTTTCTCACCTCTGCGATCCTGTTCATCCTGACCGCCGATCGGTCGGCGAACCGTTCCGTGATCGGCGACGCCCTCGATGAAGGCACCTTGACCAGCGACGTGACCTTGCCGACTTCCGATGCGTCTCCGCTGACGGAGACGGGGACCGACGCCGGCGTGCTGGAAGAGCCTCAGGGCAGTGCTGCCGAACAGGACGACGGACAGTAGGAAGCGCTCCGGAGATTCTTGCTCGGGTGGTGGAACAGGTAGACACGCTATCTTGAGGGGGTAGTGGCCACAAGCCGTGCGGGTTCAAGTCCCGCCCCGAGCACCAAAGAAAAAGAGAGATCGGCACCGCCGATCTCTTTTTTTTCGTTGACACGTTTTTTTTCGATCGGAATAATGTCTCTGACTGGTTCGCGAATTGTCCACGACGTCCACCGCCATGTTGAAGATCCGCAGAAGAAGCACGAAAATGTTTCGTGGGGACTCGAAGGAAAGACGACCGGTGAAGGGGACGTGGACGGAGCCAGTGTCGGACAATTCGTGGTCGTCCAAGGGTGCGCCGGGCGGCCTGAGTGCAATGTCAGCAAGCGAGGTCCAAGATGGAGGAGAGTCTGAAGCTGGCAGCTGCGGCCAAGAAGAAGACCAAGAAGAAGGCCGCGAAGAAGAAGGTCGCCAAGAAGAAGGTGGCCAAGAAGAAGGTCGCCAAGAAGAAGGTGGCCAAGAAGAAGGTCGCCAAGAAGAAGGTGGCCAAGAAGAAGGTGGCCAAGAAGAAGGTGGCCAAGAAGAAGGTGGCCAAGAAGAGGGTCACCAAGAAGAAGTGATGTAGGGCGCTGCAAGGCGCTTACTGCCTAAGAGCCGCCGCTCCCGCAAGGGAAGCGGCGGTTCTTGTGGTGCAGGCCGGTGGGGAGCGGGATCAGTAGATCGGCTTGACGTCGAACAGCATGGTGATGCCGATGGTGCCCGTCATGGTCGTAACTTGTTTGCTGTAAGTCACTTCCTCGGTCTGCAAGGCGAATGTCGTGGCCGTGAACTGGGCGTTGACATGGAAGCCCTCGCTCAGAGGCAAGATCAAGCCGCCGAAGAGCTGGAAGTAGAGGGCCGTCTTGTCCTCGAGTACGCTGAAACGGTTGATGATGCCTCCGAAGCCTGTGCCGAAGTAGGGCCTCAGGCCGAAGGTCTTCAGCGTATGGGCATCGTAGGCAAGGGAGATCCCTCCCATGTATGACTTGAAGTTGCTGTCTTCGCTGCCGCCTTTGAACCGTGTCTCGTCGTAGAATCCCTCGTACCACTGATCGAGATCCTCTCCGTAGACGCGCTCGATAAAGAGATCGTTCTCGAAGCGGGCCATCGAAAGGGTGGCCTTCGCGCGGCTATAGGAGGCGTTCAGGTCGAAGTGGAAGGAGTCCGAGAGATAGAAGCCGATGTTCAGCCTGTATATCTCGCCGGCGTCGATCTCCTTGACCGGCGCGTCGAAACCGTTTGCGGGGCGCTCCGTGCCCAGGTCCAGTTCTTCGCCGTTGAAGAGCGTCACGGTGTTCGATCCTTCAGCCAGCTGCGCCCGATCGTCGATGATGGGCAGGTCGAGATACCTGGTGCCGGAGTAGTAGCCCCCGGAGAAGCTGATGCTGATGCTCTTGATTCTGCTCGTCAGTTCCTCCGTGGGGGCGTCGGTCTCGGCGTCGGTCCGGGCCGGCACGGCCGTAGCCGCCAGGCAGGCGAACGACACGGCCATCAGCAACATCAGTCGTTTCGAGCTCATTCAACACCTCGGCATGGTGTGCGGTGGGTACGAGCAGGCCACCCGCAGGCTGCGCGGAGAAGGGCCCGGGTTCCGGAACCGGGAACCGTTTCCGGACGACGGGCGCCGAACTACGGTAATGCAGACCCTCAACCTGGGCAAGGACTTTGTCCTGCGCCGTTCGACCGTAAACATAGGGGATCAGGCAAGGTGGGACAAGGGGGGCGGGATTGACATGGTCCCGGCTCGCGGTTATCATTGCTGCTCGGCAAAAAACGGCCGGAGACGCCCTAACCGGTGTTCAAGCGCTTATTTGCCCGCCGCATTTTCCTGATCGACCGACCCCGACCGGAGGATGAAGTTGAAGACCTATGCAATGGACATGATCCGTAACATCGCATTGATAGCTCCACACGGGGTGGGCAAGACGAGCCTGGCGGACGCCATGCTCCACGTGACGGGCAAGGTCGGGCGCCGGGGCAGCGTGGATGACGGCTCCTCCGTCTTCGACTACTCCGACGAGGAGATCGAGAAGAAGCAGACGATGTCCGCCAGCCTGGGCTGGGTCGAGGTCGGCGACACCAAGATCAACATCATCGACACCCCGGGCGTCAATGACTTCCGTTGCGACATGTTCTGCGCCCTCGAAATCGTCGACGGCGTGTTGTTCGGCGTGAAGGCGGACGGCGGTCTGGAGGTCTCCAGCGACGCCCTGTGGCGCATCCTGCGCGAGCGCGGGATGCCGACGATGATCGTGCTCACCCGCATGAACAAGGAGCACGCCGACTTCGACAAGGCCATCGCCGAGTTCAACGAGCATCTCGGCGGCACCTCGGTGCCGGTCCAGCTGCCCATCGGCAGCGGCGAGTCCTTCAAGGGCGTCGTGGACCTGCTGAGCAACAAGGCCTACGAGTTCGACGCCGACGGCAGGCCGCAACCCGTGGACATACCCGCCGACATGGCCGGCGAGGCCGAGGCCGCGCGTGAGGAACTCATGAACGCCGCCGCCGAGACCGACGAGGCGCTCATCGAGAAGTTCCTCGAGGACGGGACCCTCAGCGACGAGGACATGCTGGCCGGATTGACCGCCGGCATGGTCGCCGGCCAGGTGTATCCGGTCTTCCTGACGGCTGCCGACTCCGAGGTCGGCGTCAAGCCCTTGCTCGACGCCGTGGCGAAGCTCATCCCGACCCCCGCCGCCAAGACCGAACTGAAGGGTCTGAAACCAGGCACCGATGAGGAGACGACGGTGGAGATAGGCTCCGACAAGGGCGGGCTGGCCTACGCCTTCAAGTACCAGCGCGAGACCCAGGGCGGCGACCAGACCTGGCTCAAGGTCTGGAGCGGCGGGATCAAGTCGGGCGACAATTTCAGCACGTCCAACGGCAACAGCGAGCGTATCGGTCAGCTCAGCGTGGCCATGGGCAAGGGACGCGAAAAGGTCGACGGTGCGTGCGCCGGCGACATCGTCCTGGCCGCCAAGTTGAAGAACAGCCCCACCGGTACGACGCTCTACACCAGCGCCGCCCAGATCCAGTTGCCGGCGCCGCAACTGCCCAATCCCACCAGTGCCGAGGCGATCACCTCGGCTACCGCCGGTGAAGAGGACAAGATGGGCGTCGGCCTGAACAAGCTCAGGGAGGAGGATCCCTCCTTCAAGATCGTCCAGGACGGCGAGTTGAGCCAGACTCTGCTGATCGGCCAGGGCGAAATGCATCTGACGACCGTTCTCGACCGTCTGAAGAAGCAGTTCGGCGTGACGGTCGAGCGCCATCGCCCCCGGGTTGCCTTCAAGGAGACCATCAAGGCCACGGTGGAGGTCCAGGGCCGCTACAAGAAGCAGACCGGCGGGCGCGGCCAGTTCGGCGACGTGCACCTGCGCCTCGAGCCGCTGCCCCGGGGCGAGGACTTCGAATTCGCGAACGAGATCGTGGGCGGGGTGGTGCCGTCGAAGTTCATCCCGGCCGTGGAGAAGGGCGTGCGCGAGACGATGTCCAGGGGCGTGGTGGCCGGTTACAAGATGGTCGACATGAGGGTCGCCCTCTACTTCGGCTCCTACCACGCCGTGGATTCCAGCGAGAACAGCTTCAAGGCCGCTGCGCGCATCGCCCTGAAGAAGGGCGTGCCCGACGCCAAGCCGACCCTGCTCGAACCGATCATGCAGGTTACGATCCGCGTACCCGAGTCCTACATGGGTGATGTGATGGGCGACATCTCCAGCCGCCGGGGACAGCCCCAGGGCATGGAGGCCGAGGGTCCCATCCAGGTGATCAAGGCCCTGGTGCCCCAGGACGAGATGTACCAGTATTCGACCACCCTGCGCGCCATGACCCAGGGCACGGGTGAATTCTCCATGGAGTTCAGCCACTACGCCGAGGTGCCGGGCGATGTAGCCAGGCAGCTCATCGAGGCCTACGCGAAGAGCCGGACCGAGGACGCCGACTGATTGGCACCGAGACAGCGGGTGTTCGACCGGCCCCCATTGGGAACAGGAGGCGAGATGTCCGGGCACTCCAAGTGGAGCACGATCAAGCGCAAGAAGGGCGCCAAGGACGCCGCCCGCAGCAAGATCTGGTCGCGTCTGGCCCGCGAGGTCATCGTCGCCGCCAAGATCGGCGGCGGTGATCAGGAAGCGAACGCGCGCCTGCGATCGGCCATCCTGGCGGCCAAGGCCGCCAATATGCCCAACGCCAACATCGAGCGCGCCATCAAGCGCGGCACCGGCGAGATAGAGGGCGCCGTCTACGAAGAGGTCAACTTCGAGGGCTACGGTCCCGGCGGCGTGGCCGTCCTGGTGGAGACACAGACCGACAACCGCAACCGGACTACCAGCGAGGTCCGGCACGTCTTCACCAGGTACAACGGCAATCTCGGGACGAACGGCTGCGTCTCGTACCTCTTCGAGCGCAAGGGGTACGTCACCCTGGACGCCTCGCGCGTGGACATGGACACGGCCATGGAGGCGGCCATCGAGATCGGTGCGGAGGACGTGGAACAGGAAGGCGACGCCATCTACGTGTGCACGTCCTTCACAGATCTCAACAACGTGCTGCAGTCGCTCCAGGACCAGGGTATGCCGGTGTCCGAATCCGAGATCGTCCAAGAGCCGACCACGACCGTCCGGATCTCCGGCAAGGATGCCCTGACCTTGATGAAGCTGATCTCCGCCATGGACGATCTCGACGACGTGTCGCACGTCTCGGCCAACTTCGACATCGACGAAGCGGAGATGGCGGAAATCCTGGAGAATCTTTGAGCCGCGTAGGGGCGGGCGTCGGGGGCGGCTCCGTAGCCGCCCCCGTTTTCTCATCCGGGAGAGGCACGTCGCGATGATCATTCTCGGCATCGATCCCGGCTCTCGCCGCACCGGCTACGGCGTGATCGAATGCCGGGGCAACCGCTTCAGGTATTGCGACGCGGGTACCATCGCGACCACCCCCGGCGCCGGTCTGCCCCTGCGCCTGCGGATCATTCACGAGTCGTTGGTGGCGATCATCGCCGACCACGCTCCCGATGTCGCAGCCATCGAGGATGTCTTCAACGCCCGCAACGCCCGCAGTTCCCTGATCCTGGGGCAGGCGCGCGGCGCGGCCATGCTGGCGGCCGCGCTGCGGGACATTACCGTTGCCGAGTACGCCCCGCGTGAAGTAAAAATGGCATTGACGGGCAACGGGGCCGCGACCAAGGAACAGGTCCGCTTCATGGTGCAGCGGCTGCTGGGGTTGGCCAGGCCGCCGTCGTCCACCGACGCCAGCGACGCGCTCGGGGTCGCACTCTGCTACGCCATGCGCAGCGGTTCGCCGGCGATGCCCGGAAACAGGAAGGGCCACGAGCGATGATCGCCAGTGTCGAAGGCGTGCTGCAGAGCCGAGGGAAGACCTGCGTGGTCACCGTGGGCGGTCTGGGTCTGGCGGTCACCATTACCGCCGGTGCCGCGGCCGCGTTGCCGCCGGTCGGCGATACGATCAAGCTGTGGACGCATCTGTCGGTGAGGGACGACGGCTGGACCCTCTACGGTTTCACCGATCCCGACGAGCTGGTCCTGTTCAGGCTGTTGATCTCGGTCAGCGGCGTCAGCCCGAAGCTGGCGCTGGGCATGCTGGCGGGAGCGACCGCGCCCGCCATCGCGCACGCGCTCCAGACCGGCGACGAGAAGGCGCTGGTCGCCATGCCGGGCATCGGACGCAAGAGCGCGGCCCGCCTGATCGTGGAGCTGGGACAGAAGGTGCCGCCGGCCCTGCTGGCCGCCGGACCCCGCACGCCCCGCGACTCGGCGGAGCCCGGCGACGAGCCGCCGAACATGGCCGTGGCTCTCGAGCTGCTGGGCGCCATGGGCCTGACGGGGGATAGGGCCGGGCGGATCCTGCGTGCGGCGGTGTGCGAGGACCGGGAACTGGCCGCCGATCCCGTGCGCTGGGTGCGGGCGGCCCTGCGGGAACTGTCCTGACGAGGAAGGGAAGACCATTGTCCGAGCACCGTTGGACAGATCCCAATCTCCATCCCGGTGAAGGCGACCAGGAATTGAGCCTGCGCCCCCGCCGCCTGGACGACTTCATCGGCCAGGAAAAGGTGAAGGACAACCTGCGCGTCTTCATTCGCGCTGCGCGCGAACGCGGCGAGGTGCTCGACCACGTTCTCCTCCACGGACCGCCCGGACTCGGCAAGACGACCCTGGCCGGCATCATCGCCGCCGAGATGAGGCTCGAGCTGCGTATCAGCAGCGGCCCGGCTTTCCAGAACAGCGCCGAGCTGGTCGGCCTGTTGACCCAGCAGGAGGAGCCGTCCGCGGTCTTCATCGACGAGATCCACCGGCTCAGCCACGTGATCGAGGAGTACCTGTATCCGGCCATGGAGGACCGGCGCATCGAGCTCGTCGTGGACAAGGGGCCCAACGCCCGCCATTTCCAGCTGGACCTGCCGCCTTTCACGTTGCTGGGGGCGACCACGCGCGCGGGCATGATCACCGGTGCCTTGCGCTCGCGCTTCGGGATCATCTGCCATCTCGATTTCTACCCGCCGGACGAGTTGCAGCGCATCGTCGTCCGTTCCGCCCGGGTGCTCGGCATCGGGATCGACGACGAGGGCGCCATGGAGCTGGCCCGGCGCTCCCGCGGCACGCCGCGCGCCGCGAACCGGCTGTTGCGGCGCGTGCGCGACTATGCCCAGGTGGCGGGCAAGAAGGCCATCGACCGGGGAATCGCCGATCAGGGGCTGACGCGCCTCGGGGTGGATGCGCTGGGCCTGGAACCCCTGGACCGGCGTTACCTGTCGCTGATCATCGAGCATTTCGGAGGCGGCCCCGTCGGCATCCAGAACCTGTCGGTTTCCCTGGGCGAGGAGCTCGACACCCTGGAAGACCTGGTCGAGCCCTTCCTGATCCAGGCGGGTTTGCTGAAGCGAACGCCACGGGGGCGCGAAGCGACGCCGCACGCCTGGACCCACCTCGGCTTGCACGCTCCCCCTGCTTCGGATCGGGAGGACCCGCAAGGTGAACTCCTCTGAGGCGAGACCCGCTGCCGCTGCCTACGCCTTCGATCTGCCCGACAGGCTGATCGCACAGGTGCCGACGGAGGATCGCGCTTCCTCGCGCCTGCTCCTGGTGGACCGTGGACGGGGCGTGCGGGGCGAGGCGCGATTCCGGGAACTGCCGGAAATACTGGAGCCGCACGATCTGCTGGTCGTAAACGACAGCCGCGTCCTGCCGGCCAGGCTCAGACTGCGGCGCGATCCGGAGGGCGGCCGCGTCGAGCTGCTGCTGGTGCGTCCCCGGGGCGATGGGACGTGGCTGGCCATGGCCAGGCCGGCCCGGCGTCTGCGTCCCGGGAGCCGGCTGCTGACCCTGACGGGCGACGAGCGCCCGGACACGATCGAGATCGTGAACGTGCTCGACGCCGGTTACGTTGTGGTCGGGGCGCCGACGGGAACGGTGCCCGCCGTCGCGGCTCGCGCCGGCGAGACGCCGCTGCCGCCCTACATTCGCCGCGACCCGCAGTCCGCGGACTACGCCGCCCTGTCGGCCATGGACCGCCGACGCTACCAGACGGTCTACGCGACCGCGGAGGGCTCGGTGGCCGCACCGACGGCTGGGCTGCATTTCGACGAGGCGTTGCTCGACGCACTGGCGGCCAGAGGCGTCGCCATGGCCGGTGTCACTCTGCACGTCGGACCGGGCACCTTCCGGCCGCCCGCTGCGGCGGACATGCGCGCCAGGCGACTGCACGAGGAGTTCTTCACGTATACCGCCGCGACGGACGCGGCCGTCGCCGCG